>CAKTYE010000009.1 GCA_934631985.1 uncultured Clostridia bacterium
TCACCATTGTAGAAGAAATAATCCAACACCTGCAGCAGGACTTTATTTCCATCCTCGTCAGTGCCTTCGATCACGCCAAAATCCTGTTCTTCATCTTCGTACAACGGAATCACCTCTTTCTTGCATATTTCGCGGCGGCAATGTGGGTCTCTTTTCTGAAATCCATTACGCCAAGGGATTCACCTGCTTCCATCGTCCGTCCTGTCAGTAAAGGGCTTGCGTTCTTCTCTGGAAAATCCATCCACGTTCGTCGAGGGGGGACCGTCCTTCCGTGAAAACGCCTGTCAGCTTCGGTTCAATGGCCGCCGCGATGCTTACCTTATTTTTCTTCCCTAGGTTCGAGTTTATTATACCGTACCCTGTTCTTTTTGGCAAGGGTTTTGCCCAAACTTTTTTCTTTGACTTTCTGCTGCGCTTACGCTAAGATATTAGTTAGGGCGTTTTTTCTCCAATTTTTCCAGGGTGCCGTCCGGACGCTGAATGCGCACGTTGTCCAGCACCGCCTGCATGTTCGCGCGGAAGCCGTCCAGATATTCCCGGCGCAGCTCCGCCTGCTCCCGCACCTCGCCCTCCGTCAGCCCGACGGTCCTTTTTTTACGGGCCAGCTCATTGATACGTTCGATCTTTTTCGGATCCATCAGTATGCTACCTCCTGTATATCTGCGAAAGGAACGCTGTTGTCATGATCGAAGGAAAGTGGTTTGCCCCCGGTGCCGATGCGCCCGAGGCCTTTGCCCTGCGCCGCCAGGTCTTTGACCGCGGTCAGGATGCCCTGGATCAGTCTGCCTGGAACGTCGTGGTCTATCAGCAGGGGCAGTGCGCCGCAACGGGCCGCATCTGGTGGCAGGACGGCGCGTTCTTTCTCGGGGATATTGCCGTGTCCCCCGCCCTGCGCCGTCAGCGTCTGGGCGACCTGACCCTGCGGCTTTTGCTGTTCAAGGCGGAAAGCCATGGCGCGCGGCGCATCCGCGTCCTTGCTCCCGCAGCCGTCCTTCCCTTCTTCACCCGCCTGGGCTTTCATGCCGAAGATGAAGCCGCAAACGGCGTGCAGCCGCTCCTGCTGCTTGGCGAAGATCTTTGCCTGGATAGCTGTCAGGGCTGCAAAAAGGCTTGCGCCAACCGCCGCTGACCTTCAGCGCAGCCCCGCCCTGCGACACCGCAGCCCCAGCACGCTGACCGCTGCCATACACAGCGCGATCACCGAATAATACAGCAGCTTCATCGCGCCCCGGTCAATGCGGAACTCCATCAGCACCGTCACGCCGATGCACACCACAACCGCCAGCCAGATCCATGCGATCCGGCTTTTTTTTGCGCCTGCACGGCCCATGCGCCGCGTCCAGTGCGCCAGCACCGCCAGCAGCATCAGCATCTCCGCCACCTGCTGCACCGGGACAAAATGCACCACCATATGGTTGTCGTTGCGCATGCATTCCAGAAAAATCTGCGTTGTGCTAAACAGCAGCACAAAGATGCCCAGCTGCTCCCCGGACTTATCCTTCCCGCGAAGCCGAACCACCCGCACCAGCAGCGCAAGAAACAAGATCCCCGCCACTGCCGCTTCGTAATAAAACACGGGATGCACCCATTCCCCGGTCAGCGGATCCTCCACCCCCAGGAGCATCAGCGCTGGGGTGGCAATTACCTTGCCCAGCCCTATGTCCGTTCCCGGTTCACACAGCCGTTCCACCAGGATGCCCAGGGGAAGCGCCAGCGCCGCGCCGTCCAGCAGCGGATGGCCCGAAAGCCGCATCAGCTTTTCTCCCAGCCATGCTGCCAGCAGAAAACCCAGCAAGGCGCCCACCAGCGAATAGCCGCCGTCCCAGAAGCGCAGGGCCAGCGCCGGATTGGACAGCGTGGTCAGGAAATAGGTGCAGTCTGCCAGCACAAACAGCAATCGGCTGCACACAAGCGTCAGCGGCACCGCCAGCGCCGCAAAACGGATGAACCGCCCATAGCCCACCTGACGCACGCTGCACCACACGCCCATGACGACCAGCGCCGTCAGCAGTGCCCCCGCCATGCCCAGGCCAAAGCCCGTCACGCCTTGTCCAAACAGCTCAAACACCGTTTCGGTCATGCTTTACTCTGCCTCCCCGTCCAGGCCGTAGTCAATGCCCGTGGAGAAGTAAATGATGTCCGACACAGAGCGCTCCGCGTCAAAGGACTTCTTCGAGTAATTCTCCCCATGGAAGTACATCAGCGCGCTGTTGCCGCCGTCCAGATTATAGGCCTGCACACAGCCCTGATCGTACATGAACTGTGCCAGCTCTGCCACCGTGCAGCCTGCCGAGCCATCGGCATTGCGCCCATCCACCACCACCAGCAGATATTCCAGTTCTCCCAGCTGACCGATGGCGCAGCGAGGCTCCAGGCCGCTGATGTTGTAGTTGTACTTCTCCGGCATGGCTTGCAGCTCGCCGTCGATGACCAGCGCAGGGCCGAAATTGAACACGTTGACGATGCTGTCCTCCGCCTCCATCAGCGCCTTGAGCTGCGTCGCGTCCGAGTTTTTCAAAATATGGAAATTGCCCTTGCTGTCCGTCACCAGCATGTCCCGGCTCTTGAGCGGCTTTTTGCGATAGGTCTCGCCCATGCGCACCACATAGCCACCCTCCTCGTTGCCATAATAGTCGCCGCCAATGGCGATGACTGCGTTGTTGTCCCGGGCGATGGTGGACACCCGGTTCGTCTTTTTCTTGCCGAAGGGCGCTGCCAGACCGATACGAAGCTGAGAAGCGTCGGCGATCTTCACCCGCGCCACGTTGAACTGCGCATTCCCCACCCAGACCTTCTCCACCGAGACGGTCAGCGTTTCGTCCTCATAGCCCGCTTCGGTGTAGTTGCTTTCCTCTGCAACATGACCGGGAGTGAAATCCATGGGCAGGGTCGTCTCGCCCAGCGCGCACACGGGCAACATCAGCGCGGCGCACAGGGCCGCAAGCAGCTTTCGCATTTTCTTTCCTCCTGACTGTTCAATCGTCAAACAAAAAGGCATATTCATCGTCCGCATCTGCGGGGCCTGCGTTCAGGTAGTCGGCCTGTGCCTGCTCCGTAATGCTTCCCAGCGGCACGGATACCGCCACACCCAGCAGCATGGCAAGCACCAGCAGCGTCAACAAAACGTTTTGCAGCCCCTTTTTCATGCCCGCTTCTCCTCTTTGAACACCCAGCGATCCTGAATACGATAACTGACCAAATACAATAGGGTATCCACCACCAGTTTTACAACAGAAGCCAACGCAGGTGCAAAATGCAGCGCCTTTACCACTAGTTCCACACCTAACGCAGAAACAATCAGCAAGCTTATTGCCAATGCCACATAGCGAAGAAATGCCTGCTTTCCTTTTTTCCCTTTGAATACAAACTTTTTGTTCATCAGGAAGTTGCATGGTGCAGAAATCAATCGCGCAACAACCGTACTGACAATCTCCTGTCCATTTCCCATCCGAGTTAGTATTACATTCTCCATCAATGCAAAAACGCCCTGATCAATTAGAAACGAAGCAACGGATGTCCCCATAAACTTCACAAAGCTGCCCAGGATCACCTTGTAAATGCGATAGCTGTCCCGGAAGGGATGGAAGTGGGAGCCTTCGTTGCCGTTCTCATACACCGTTTCAATGGTGATGGGGATCATTGGAATGTCCGCCCGGGCGCAGGCGATCAGCACCCGCATCTCATACTCATAGCGGTCGCCCTCCACCTGCATCATGAAGGGCAGCTCCTCCCGGCGGAAGGCCCGCAGGCCCGTCTGTGTGTCCGGCAGCCATTGCCCGTACAGCGCCTTGAACACGCTGCTGGTAATGCGGTTGCCATGGCGGGAGCGCGGCGGCACATGGGGCAGGGAAAAGTCCCGGCTGCCCAGGTACAGCTTCTTTTCGCCGCTGGTCAGGGCCTCCGCCAGCTTCCACACATCCGCCACGGTATGCTGCCCATCCGCGTCTGCCGTCACCACGCCGATGCAATCCGGCATTTCCTTTTCGATCAGCGCATAGCCCGTTTTCAGGGCCGCGCCCTTGCCGCGGTTCACCTCGTGATGGGTCACGGTCACGCCGGGCATTTGCGCAAGCTGTGTAAAAATAGGCTGAAACTTTTCGCTGGAGCCGTCGTCCACCACCACGATATGGTGGAAGCCCTTGTCCAGCAGCGCCTGTGCATAGCGCGGCAGCCGCTCGTCCGGCTCCAGGGAGGGGATCAGCACCACCGCGTCTTCGGGGCGATTCTGCATGTTTTCTTCCGTCCTTTCGGTTTATAGGGCCGTGTCCAGATAGTCGGACATCAGCCCGCTCCAATCCTGTCCGCTGTATTCCGCCAGCAGGTCGGTCAGCTCCTGCCGGGTCGCCCTGCGGAAGCGGTACGTCTCCGCATAGGTCTGTAAAAAGCCGTCCAGCGCGTCCTTGCCCAGCGCTGTTTCCAGCGCCGTCCACAGGGCCGCGCCCCGGCGATAACACACAAGGGTGTATTCCTGCAAGTTAGAGAAGTAATCCAGCGGGCTGCCCGGGGTCACGGTCAGCGCCGTTTCCGTGCGAAGCGCCGCCTCCACCCGCTGCACGCGGAAGCTCTCCCGTGCGTCCGCGCCATACCAGCGGCCCACATAGTCCATCAGCGCGTATTCGCACAGGGACTCATCCTGCCAGGGCTGGAAATAGCTGTCCGAGCCCACCATGGCGTACCACCACTGGTGCGCCGTCTCGTGGGCCACCGTCCATTCCAGGCTCTGCCCGCCGCTGCGCGTCAGGCTTGCGCCGATCATCGCCATGCGCGGATATTCCATGCCCCCAAAGGGGAAGTCCATCTCTGCCAGTGTCAGGCTGGGGTACAGATAAGCCCCGTAATACGCTTCAAACACCGTCAGCGCCTGCTGGACATAGCGCACCATTTCCTCTGCACGGCTTTTCTCCCGGGCATAGGCCGTCACCAGCGTATCCCCCGCCATGCCCTGCGCCGTCTGCCACTGATCGGACAGCACCAGCGCAAAATCCCGCACGGCTTCGCTGCGCCATTGCAGGGTCTGCATATCCCCCTGCACCGCTGCTTCAGCATAGCCCGAGGCCGCCGCCTGATATCCGCGGGGCATCGTCAGCCGCACCGTCCAGTTCACGCATTCCGACTGAAAGGGGTCGCCCACGGACACATAGGCCTCCGTGCGCCACGCGCCCTCTTCGTACACTGCCAGCGTCGGGAACACATTGCCCAGCGCCCAGACGCCGTCCGTTTCGCCAAAGCGGCTGGCGCACACGGGGATCTCCACCCGATAGCGCAGGGTCACAGCTGCCTGTGCGTTCTCCGTCCAGCCCTCCGGCACCGTCAGCGACAGCACCGTCTGGGCATCGTCCAGCCAGACAAGCTCCGTGTCCGCGCCGTTCACCGTCGCTGCGGAAAACACCGCGCCGCCTGCGCTGAACCCCTGCGGATAACAGGCCGCGTACAGCTCCTCCGATGCGCAGGGGCTTGTCTCCAAGGATTGATATGCCCCCGTCCAGCTTCGCAGCACAAGGCTGTCCTGCACTTTGCCTGTGCGGTTGCGCAGCGTCATGCGCTGGCTCACGTCCAGCGTCCGTGCCGCCGGGTCAAAGGCCGCTTCGATCTCGATCTCGTCCATGTCTGCCGCAGCCGCCGTCACCAGTGCGTTCGTCTCCCGCAGCCTCGGCGTTTCCTTCCACAGGGGAAGCCCCGCGATCCAGCTGCCCAGCACGCCCAGCGCTGCCAGCGTCAGCACGATCCCCGCGGCATACAGCCACGCCCGGCGCTTTTCCGCCCGTGTCAGCCCGTTGTCCTTCATGTCAGGCCCCTTTCCTTGCAAGCTGAAAACAGAGTTTATTATACATCATTTCCGCAGGATTGAAAAGAGCCGCATAAACGTCTGCGCGAAGCATGAAAATTTCCTTTGTCAGCAGGCGCTTTTCTGTGTATAATAATTCTGTTATCGTGCTTTCCGACTTGTATTGCAAAGGAGAATTGCTTATGACAATCACGCAGGACATCCGCTACATCGGTGCGAATGACCATGACATCGACCTGTTTGAAGGACAGTATGCCGTCCCCAACGGCGTTTCGTATAATTCCTATGTCATTCTGGATGAAAAGGTCGCCGTGATGGACACCGTGGATCACCGCAAAACCAATGAGTTCCTCACCAATTTGGAGCGGGAACTGAACGGACGCAGGGTAGACTATCTGGTGGTGGATCACCTGGAGCCCGACCATGCCTCCAGCATCGGCACGTTTGTGGAGAAGCACCCCGAGGCGCAGCTGGTGGGCAATGCCAAAACCTTCCAGATGCTCCCCCAGTTCTTTGACCTTGATCTTTCCCGCGCCATCACCGTGAAGGAGGGCGACACCCTGTCCCTGGGCAGGCATGTGCTGCACTTCGTCATGGCTCCCATGGTGCACTGGCCCGAGGTGATGATGACCTATGACAGCACGGACAAGGTGCTGTTCAGCGCGGACGCTTTCGGCAAGTTCGGCGCGCTGGATGTGGAGGAGCCGTGGCTGGACGAGGCCCGCCGGTATTACCTGAACATCGTGGGCAAGTTTGGCGCAAACGTGCAGTCCGTGCTAAAAAAGGCCGCAGGACTGGACATTGCCATGATCTGCCCCCTGCATGGCCCAGTGCTGACCGAGACCATTCCGCAGGTGCTGGCGGTATATGACCTTTGGAGCCGCTACATGCCCGAGACCGACGGCGTGCTGGTCGCCTATGCGTCCCTGCACGGCAACACGGCGCAGGCCGCCAACGCCCTGGCGGATCGCCTGGAGGCCGCGGGCATGGAGGTGCAGCGCATGGATCTGGCCCGTTGCGACGCCTCGCTGGCGCTGGCGGAGGCCTTCCGCTACAGCAAGGTGGTGCTTGCCGCTTCGTCCTACAACGGCGGCGTGGTCCCCTGCATGGAGGATTTCCTTCGCCACCTGCTCATCAAGAATTATCAGAAGCGCACCTTTGCGCTGATGGAAAACGGCTCCTGGGGTCCCTGCGCCGTGCGCACCATGAAGGGCCTGCTGGAGCAGATGAAGGACATTACCGTCATCGAGCCAATCATCACCCTGCGCGGCACGCTGAAGGAGCGCGACCTGCCGCAGCTGGATGCGCTGGCAAAGGCGCTGGTAGATTGATTCTCGGAAGGAGATGACCCCATGCCGCGCACGCAACGCGCCGCACACGCACAAAAGCAGCCGCGTAAGACCCATCCCCGGCTGAAAAAGGCATTGCATCTGCTGGGCCTGACCGTGGCGGTTCTGCTGCTGGTGACGCTGTTTTACCTTGCCGTGATCCTTGGTCAGCCGGAAGAAGCGGAAAATCCCGTGACCATCCAGCAGGATCAGCCGCTGCTGACCGCCAGCCCCGCGCTGAACATTCAAAGCGAAAACCAGGTCACAACGCTTGCGGAGACCTTTCCCGTGCCGGTGCTGGCCTTTATGCAGGGCATGGGGCCGGTGCTGGTGTCCGGCTCCAGCTACGATCAGGCCTTTGAGGGCGGCTTCGCCCGCCTGACCGAGCTGCATTATCAGACTGACAACGGCCTGGAATGCACCCTGACGACGATCTATCCCGCCCGGGCCATTTCCCTGATAGGCAAGGGCAGCTACACGTTGATCGGCGCTGCCGCACAGAATTTGACGGGGCTGACCGCCGTGCGCACGGAGGACAGCCAGCATATTCGCCTGCATGCGCAGGCCAGCGACGCGCTGTATGTGCTGACAGTGCCAAAGGTCAGCGACGACACGCTCACCGCCATTACGCGGGTGCTGGAGCTGGTGCAGCCCGCGCAGTAAAAAAAGCCACAGATGTTAAAATCCCCCTGATGCCTTGACCGGCATCAGGGGGATCAGCGTTTTTGGGGAAGCTAAGTTGCGCTTATGCGTCTTACAGCGCGCGAATTTTCGCAATATCCGCTTCGGGATTCACTGCACGGTACAGCGCCGTACCCAGCACTGCCACGTCCAGCCCAGCCTCCTTCAGCAGGGGTAGGTTTTCCAGGCTTACGCCGCCATCCGCCTGAATATGGCCCGTATAGCCCAGCGCACGAAGCTGGCGTACCTTTTCCACCTGCTCCGCCATGAACTTCTGACCGCCGAAGCCCGGTTCCACGGTCATCACCAGCACCATGTCGCACAGGGGCAGCACCGCCTCCACGGCGGACACGGGCGTTGCGGGCTTCAGCGCCACGGCGGGCTGCGCTCCCAGCGCACGAATCTGCTTCAGCAGCGCGGGCAGATCCTGCGCCGCCTCCGCATGGACGGTCAGCACGGATGCCCCCGCACGGATAAACGTCTCGGCATATTGCTCGGGATGGGCGATCATCAAATGCACGTCCAGCGGCAAGTCAAAGCTGCCGCGCAGGGCCTTCACCAGGCTGGGGCCATAGCTTAGGTTCGGCACAAAGCAGCCGTCCATAATGTCCACATGCAGCCAGTCGCAGCCTGCGTCCACCATCTTGGCGGCTTCCGCGCCCATGTGCAGCGGGTCTGCCGCAAGGATCGAAGGAGATACCTTAATCATAACGTTCCTTCCACGCCTTTCTTACGTCTTCAAGCAATGCACGATAACGCTCCACACGCTCCGGGGACAGCTCGCCGGCCTCCACCGCCGCCGTCACCGCGCAGCCGGGTTCGGAGGCATGATAGCAGGGATTGAAGCGGCACTGTCCCTCATAGGGATAAAACTCGGGATAGACCTCCTTCAGGGTCACGGGGTCCATGTTGTCCTCCATCTCCAGCAGGCTGAACCCGGCGGTGTCCAGTACCCGCAGGCCGTCCGCCTCCAGCAGCTCGGCATGGCGGGTGGTGTTCTTGCCCCGCTGGATCTTCTCGCTGATGTCTCCCGTTTCCAGCCGCAAGCCCGTGAGGGCGTTCAGCAGGGTGCTTTTGCCTACGCCGCTTTGCCCCGTGAAGCAGCACAGCCTCCCGCGCATGGCTTCGCGCAGCTCCTCAATGCCTGTGCGCGTCTGCGCGCTAACGGCATAGACAGGCACTTCCGCCCGCGCATACTGGCGTGAAAGCTCCTTTGCCAGCTGCTGCCCGTCCACATCGCACTTGTTGACCACCAGCAGGGCGTTCAGCTCCTGCTGACGGGCGCGGACAAGCAGCCGATCCACCAACATCAGGTCAGGTGCAGGAACGGGCGCGACCACGATCAGCAGCAGTTCCACATTCGCCACCGGGGGACGCAGGCATTCCGTTTTCCGGGGCAGAATTTCCTCCACCCAGCCATGCTCCTCCTCCACGCCGGGGGTAAAGAGAATCTCATCCCCCACCAGCGGCGACATGCGCATGCGGCGGAATTTCTTTTTGCAGCGAAGCACATACTCCGCGCCATCGGGGGTGCGGGCAGTATACAGCCCACCCATGCCGCGGACGATCGCGCCCCGCAGCATTCCTTCCATGCTTTCCGTAGCGTTTCCTCCTGTCAGGCTCATTCCAGCGTCACCGTGCGCTGGTAGGCAAAGGTATCGTTGAGATAAACGCGGCAGTTATGGCTGCCGGTCAGGGTGCTTTCAATGGTGACGGTGGTGGTGCGGGGGCTATCCGCCGCAAGGCTCGCGGCATAGACCTCCTCCTCTGCGCCGTCATCCCCCATCAGGGTGATGCGCAGGGCAATGGTCTCGGTGCTGTCCGGCAGGGTAATCTCCACCTGTGCGCGATGCACCAGGCTTGCCACCCGGTACAGTGACAGCGTGACCGCCGCCCCCTGGATCACCTGCGTCCCCGCCACAGGCTGCTGCAAAGCCACGCAGCCATGCTGGCTAGTCTCCTGCGATTCCACAAACTGGATCTGTGTGTTCAGGGTCAGGTTAGCGTTGTTCAGCAGCTCCCGGGCCTCCGTCAGGGTCTTGCCCACCAGATTCGGCACATAGGTGCTGCCGCCAGAGACCGTCACCTGCACAACGTCTCCCGCCGCGCAGGTGGTGCCTGCGTCCGGGGTCTGCGTAAGGATGGTGCCTGCAGGTTCCTCCGAGACGATTTTCTCCACCACGGTCAGGGTCAGGCCCGCTGCCGTCAGGATGGGGATCGCGTCTGTTGTTGTGCTGCCCATAATGGCGGGGACCTGCTGGGCCGATGGACCCTTGGAGACCGTCAGCACCACGGTATCGCCCTTGCGCATGGCGGTATCCACCTCCGGGGCCTGCAAAATCACCATGCCCGCTGGGATAGTCGGGTGATTGACCTCAATGATCTCCACCTGCAAGCCTGCCCGGGAGGCCAGCCGCCGTGCGGACACCACATCGCTGCCCATCATATCCGGGGCGGTGGTGCTGGTGGTGACCTTTTCATAGATCGTACTGGCTCCCAGATACAGCCCATAGAACACCAGTCCCGCCATGATGAGCGTCAGCAGCGCCCACAGGGGCGAGGTATGCCGCTTACCGCGAAGCTGCTGATGCTTGCGCGGCGGGACCTTACGCGGCTGGGAGCCGCTGTCCATGCTGGTGCGGGGCGGCTGCGGAACGGGCATGGGCGTTTCCACCAGCCGCGGCTGCATGCGGTCCGTGCGGCCCTCCAGCGCCAGGCGCAGCTCCGTCGCCATTTCCGTAGCGCTCTGATAGCGATACTTGGGGTTCTTTTCCATCGCCATCATGCAGACGTGGATGATGGCGGGCGGTACGTCCGGGGCAATGGTCTCGATGGGCGTTGGCTTGGCATGCAGGTGCTGCATCGCCACCGCCACGGGGCTGTCTCCATCGAAGGGAACGCGCCCGGTGAGCATTTCATACAGCACCACGCCGCAGCTGTAAATATCGCTGCGGGCGTCCGCCGCCTGACCGCTGGCCTGCTCCGGGCTGAAATAATGCACGGACCCCATGACGCTGTCGCCCTTGGTGAGGGTGGAACTGTTCGCCATGCGGGCGATGCCGAAGTCCGCCACCTTCACATGGCCATCGGCGTTGACGAGGATGTTCTGCGGCTTAATATCCCGATGGATGATGCCGTTTTGGTGGGCATGCTGCAAGGCGGATAGGATGCGGATGGTGATCTGCGCCGCGACCTGCGGGTTCAGCCGCCCCTTTTCCTGAATGACCTCCTTCAGCGTTTTGCCCTGCACATATTCCATGACCAGGTAGCGGTTTTCGCCGTCCATGCCCACGTCCAGCAAATTTACGATGTTATGGTGGATCATTTTGCTGGCAGCCTCGGCCTCCCGCTGAAAGCGTCCCACAAACTCCGCGTCCTTGTTGAACTCCGGGCGCAAGACCTTCACCGCCACGTTATGGCCTGTTCGCAGATCAACTGCACGATAAACAATCGCCATGCCGCCCATGCCGATCTGTTCGACCAGGCGATAGCGATCCGCCAGGATCTTCTCGTTCATTGCGCGCCCTCCTCATCCTTCAGGATGACAAAGGTCACGTTATCCCGTCCGCCGTTATCCAGCGCAGCTTGCAGCAGCGCGTCCGCGGCGGCTTCGGGAGCCTTGGTGCGCAGGATTTGAGCCATGTCCTCATCCTCCACCATGCCGGACAGGCCGTCGCTGCACAGCAGCCAGATGTCGCCCAATCGGCGCTCCTTGGTAAACAGATCCACCTCCACGCCCTCGTCCGTTCCCACGGCCCGGGTGATGACGTTGCGCATGGGATGATGCTGCGCCTGTTCGGGAGTGAGTGCGCCCTGGTTCACCAATTCCTGCACAAGGGAGTGATCCTGGGTGATCTGGGTGAACGTACCGTCCCGCAGCAGGTAAGCGCGGCTGTCTCCCACCTGTGCGATGTAGACCGCCTTGCTCGCCGCCCACAGCAGGGTCAGGGTCGTCCCCATGCCGGAAAGCGCCGGGTCATCCTTTTGCTGCAAGTAGAGCCGTCGGTTCACTGCCTCCACTGCGAAGCGAAGCATTTTCGGGTCCGGCTCCTTGCCGTGCAGCACACGTTTCAGGCCGTCCCGCGCCCCTGCCGAGGCTACCTCGCCTCCCTTGTGTCCGCCCATGCCGTCTGCAACGCCCCACAGGCGCTCCTCCACAATCAGCGCGTCCTGGTTGTTTGCCCGGAGCTTTCCAACGTCGGTTCGTGTCACAACGATCATGGTCATCTGTCTCCTTTAACTATGTTAGTGATGCGAGGGAGGCTGCTTCTGTGCCAGAAGCACCTCCCTCGCGCTCCCTCCCGAAGATCATTATTAGGAATGATTCGGGGGTGCTACGTTCTAGTCGCGTCCGCAGACGCGAAAGCTCTTTGCTGGAGGCATGGGTTGTCCAGCGGGAAAGTGTATCTTCCACCACTCGCCTCCCGGCGAGCGGTCCCTCTCCCTTTGCGGAGGGAGGCTTTTGGAAGTCTCGTGTCGGGGCTGCCTGCTATTGGAACAGCATGTTTTGCTTTGGAATACACACAACGTGTGAAAATTTCCTGCATCAGAGGACGCATCTCCAAAAGGCTCCCTCCGCAGAGGGAGCTGTCCGCCCTTGGCGGACTGAGGATATTCTCCCCCGCTGGCCCTCCATGCCGCTACAGTTTTCCGCCCCAGCCGCTGCCATACGCCCCAACTTACTCTCCCAGATTCCCTTCCTGAAGCGTCTTTCTCCGCAGCTGCCCGCAGGCGCCGTCAATGTCATCGCCCATTTCCCGGCGGCGCGTTGCGGAAATGTGGTGCGCTTCCAGCGTTTTCAGAAAGCGTTGCACCGTGGCTTCATTCACCGATTTCAGCGTGCGCTCCTTCACTTCGTTCAGCGGGATCAGGTTCACATGGCACTGCATGCCGCGCAGCCGAGACGCCAGCTCAACGGCATGGCGTTCCTCGCAGTTCACGCCGCCCACCAGCGCGTACTCGAAGATCACCCGCCGGCCCGTCTTGTCAATATAGTTGCGGCAGGCCGCCAGCACATCCTCCATGGGATAGACCTTAGCAATGGGCATGGTCTGGCGGCGAATCTCATCATTGGGCGCATGCAGCGATACGCTCAGGGTGACAGGCAGGTCCTCGTTCGCCAGGTCATACATGCGCGGCACCAGGCCGCAGGTGGACAGGGACACGCTGCGCAGGGAGATGCACAGGCCGTCCGGCTCCCGCAGCAGGCGCAGGAACTTCATGACGTTATCGTAATTGTCCAGCGGTTCGCCGCTGCCCATCAGGACGATGTTATGCACACGCTCCTCCCCGCCGAGATAGCGGTTGGCGGCCGTGACCTCGCCCAGCATTTCGCCGGGGGTCAGGGAACGCACACAGCCCTCCAGGGTGCTGGCGCAGAAGGTGCAGCCCATGCGACACCCCACCTGCGTGGAGATGCACAGGGTACGTCCATGGTGATACTTCATCAGCACACCCTCGACGCAGTTGCCGTCCTTCAGGCCAAAAAGGAACTTCACCGTTTCATCCAGCTTAGATTCCCGCTTCATAAGGATCGTCACTGGCTGATCCACGGCGATGGACTTGAGTTTTTCCCGCAGGTTCTTCGGAAGATTCGTCATCTCATCGAAGGTCGCGCCCCGGTGGAGCCAGGTGAAAAGCTGCTTGGCGCGGAAGCCCGGAAGGCCCTGCGCGGCGCACCATTCCTTCAGCTCCGCCGGGTTCATGCTCAGCAGCTCGGTCATGCTTTCCTCCGCATCAGGGCAATGAAGAAGCCGTCCAGGCCATCGCGGCAAGGCAGAATCTGCAAGCCATCCGCGCCTGCGTGATCCCGCAGATGCGCCGGGAAGGTCTCAGGCAGGGGCATCAGCTCAAACTCGGGATGACGCTCCAGGAACGCATGCAGCTGACGGGCATTTTCCTCGGGCAGGATGGAACAGGTGCTGTACACAAGCTGACCGCCGCGCTTGACGTACTGGCAGCAGGTATCCAGCAGCTTCCGCTGGGTCTCCGTCAGCGCTTCCACGCCCTCGGCATTGATGCGGTACTTCACATCGGGCTTGCCTGCCATCACACCTGTGCCAGAGCAGGGTGCGTCCAGCAGCACAGCGTCCATGGTCTGCACCAGCTCGTCCCGCAGCACCGTTGCGTCACGGGCCATGGGGCGCACGTTGTCCAGATGCAGGCGGCGGGCCTGGGCCTCGATCAGCCGCACACGATGTTCATGCAGATCCCAGGACTGTACGCGGCCCGTGCCGTTCATGCGCTCCGCCAGGTAGCAGGTTTTGCCGCCGGGGGCCGCACACACGTCCAGCACCTGCATGCCGGGACGAACCGTCAGCGCCAGGGCAGCGAACATGCTGCTCTCGCTCTGGATGCTGAAGCGGCCTGCCTGGAAGTCTGCGTCCTTGGCAATATCCGCTGCGCCGTGGATGATATAGGCATCGGGCGACTGTCCCTTTTGCCACTGCCACACCTTGCCGTTCAGCAGCTTTTCGAAAGCCGCGTGATCCAGCTGCATCAGGTTGGGGCGCACGGTCGCGCCGGCTTCCCGCTGACGGTAGGAGACGATGGCCTTGGCGGCAGCATAGCCATAATCGGCGATGAGCATGCGCACCAGTTCTTCCGGCACGGAGAACATCACGGAGAGGAACTTTTCAGGCTCCTGCGTTTCATCGGGATAGACGATCTCCTCCCGTCCGCGAATGAGGTTGCGCAGAATGGCGTTGCACACGCCGCTCAGGCCCTCCAGGCCTGCATCCTTGCACAGGGAGACCGCCGTGTTCACTGCGGCGCTTTCGGGGATTTTATCGTACAGGAGAAGCTGGCAGGCACCCAGCCGCAGGATAACGCGGAGCTTGGTGTCCGTGTCCTCCTTTTGCAGGAACTTTGCCAGCGCCCAGTCCAGACGCATCTGGTTATCGAGGGTATCGTAGACCAGGCTGGCTGCCAGATGACGATCCGCAAGGCTCAGGCCGCTGCGGGTCAGATGACGGTCCAGCGCCAGGGCTGCGTATGCGCCGTTCTCGGCGACCTCGCACAGGACGCGGTAGGCCACCCGGCGAGCGGCAAGACCGTCGTTGACAGGAGCAGGCTTGCCATAGCGGCGTTCGTCTTCGGGACGTGGGGTGGCGGGTCTGCCGTAGCGGCGTTCGCCTTCTGCGCGACGAGCTGCGGGCTTGCCGTAGCGGCGTTCGCCTTCTGCGCGACGAGCTGCGGGCTTGCCGTAGCGACGTTCGCCTTCGGGGCGCGGGGCGGCAGGCTTGCCGTAGCGGCGTTCTCCTTCGGGGCGCGGGGCGGCAGGCTTGCCATAGCGGTGCTCTCCTTCGGGGCGCGGGGCGGCAGGCTTGCCATAGCGGCGTTCTCCTTCGGGGCGCGGGGTGGCGGGCTTGCCGTAACGGCGTTCGCCTTCGGGGTGCGAGGCGGCGGGCTTGCCGTAGCGCGTATTGGCTGCTTTGGGGGCGGGCTTGCCGTAACGGCGTTCAGGAACGGGACGGGATTCTTGATGCTGATCGCTCATGTGTACTCCTTTGGTGAAACAGTTTTTGAGGGTGGAAACAGGCAGCGGGGAGGTTTATCCTCCACCATCCGCCTCCTTCTGCGGAAGAAGGTAAATGGGCGGGAAGGATAAAGATGTTGGGAGGATGCGGCTTGAGGGAGTATCCTCCTGCCGCCCTGGAGACGGCTGTCCTCCCTCTGCGGAGGGAGGTAAGGGTGCGCGTTGATGCAATGTAAGGAAAGATGCAGCTTGAGCGTGTATCCTTCTGCGGCCTTCTTCTGCGGAGGGAGGCTTTGGGGACGGATGTAACCCCTCCGTCCCTTCGGGACACCTCCCCCTTCAGGGGAGGCTTTTGGGTTGGAGGCAGCTTTGCTGCATCATGGTATTTTCAAGGCGGGTAACTTTTGTGGCTTTCGCCAGCTCTAAGCGACAAGGCGTTTCGGCGGCTGTATACGGTCAGCCGACGAAATGCCATGGAGCGGAACCGAAGGCGGCTCGGGTTGTGTCCCCCTGGGAAGGCTCCGATCCTATCGATGGCTGGGAGCCGTCCTGGGGTCCGGGGGCCAGCCTTCGTTACATGGAAATTTTGGCTGGCCCCTGGGCGGCTTTGCCCACTTTGCCCGAGTGCAAAGTGGGTCGTCCGTCCGCAGACGGACGAAATACTCTCTAGCTGGAAAACCAGCGCGGGGGTATGCCGCCATCCCTATGCATCCAGCCATGACTTTACTGTTCAGGCTTTTCAATCACAGGCGCATGCCAGCAGGCACCGACCTGAGCAGGATGACCGCGCAGATAATCGGCAGCGGGCATTTGCTTGCCGCCGGGCGCCTGCAATTGCAGAATGCGCACCGCATCCTTGCCTGCGGCAAGAACCAGGCCCTCCTTGGGGCTGGCTGCAAGCACCTCGCCGGGCTGACCTGCACCGGGGACTGCTTCGGCGCGCCACAGCTTGATGGTTCCCTCGGGGGCGACTACCACCGCACCAGGCCATGGGTTCAGACCATGAATGCGGTTCACAATGTCCTGGGCAGGCAGCGACCAGTCGATGAAGCCCATCTCCTTGGTCAGCATGGGGTCATAGGTCATTTCCGCGTCATTTTGCGGGGTACGGGTAAGCGTACCCGCTTCCAGCGCGTTCAGGGTGTCGGTCAGCACCTGTGCGCCGAGCTTGCTCAGGCGCTGGGTGAGTTCACCGCAGGTTTCGCCGGGAAGCATGTCCACAGCGGACTTCAGCAGCATGTCGCCGGTGTCGATGCCCTTATCGGTGAACATGGTGGTGATGCCCACCTGCGCGTCCCCTTGCAGGATGCCCCACGCAATGGGGGCGCTGCCGCGATGACGGGGCAGCAGGGACGCATGGACGTTAATGGTACCCAGGCGGGGAATATCCAGAATTTCCTGGGAAAGGATCTGACCGAAAGCGGCAGTGACGCACAGGTCAGGGGCCAGCGCCTTCAAATCCTCCACGCCGTCCTTGCGGATGCGGCGGGGCTGGAACACGGGAATGCCGTGGGCTTCGGCAGCGACTTTTACCGGGGGCGGGGTCAGCTTTTTGCCCCGGCCCTTGGGCTTATCGGGCTGGGTGAACACGCCCACCACCGTGTCGCCGCGCGCGATGAGCGCGTCCAGCGAGGGGACGGCGAAATCAGGCGTACCCATGAACACAATGCGCATCAGTTGTCGTCCTCCTTGACATGACCCTCGATCTCCTCGGGAGTCAGCTCACGGTCCATCTTGTCGATGTACAGCACGCCATCCAGGTGATCCAGCTCATGGCAGACAGCGCGGGCAAAGAAATCCTCGGCAGTGAACTCAATGGGACGGCCCTTGCGGTCCTGGGCCTGCACCATGACCTTGCGGGGACGGGTGACGATGCCCTGACGGCCCGGCAGGCTCAAGCAGCCCTCGCGGCCGCACTGGCTGCCCTCCGCACCCACGATCTTGGGGTTGATCAGCTCGACCAGGCCGTCACCCACGTCGATGACCACCACCCGACGAAGAATGCCCACCTGGGGGGCGGCAAGGCCCACGCCCTCGGCCTTGTACATTGTGTCCGCCATATCCTTCAAAAGCGTCCACAGACGCAGGTCAAACTTTTCCTGGGGCTTGCACACCTTGCGGAGGGTATCGTCCCCCAGCTTTACGATCTTACGGGTTGCCATGGCTTTTCATCCTCACTTTTGCGTTGTTTGAGATTTCTTCTATCGTGTGACGCGCGGGAACGGTCTGTTCTCTGTGCGTCACATCATATTGGCAGGGTTGACCTCCAAATAGGTATCCGCGCCCTCAAAGGGCATGCGGGACAGGTCGGAAACGGCGGCGAGAAAGCCGTCCGTCTCGGCCTTGACAAAGAGCTTGAGCAGCACCTGATAGCGGCTTTTGCCGCGCAGGAGCTTCACGGGCGCGGCATCCAGTCGAAGCATCAGCACATGCTTTTTCCACAGGGGGTGCTCCGCAAGCATCTGCTGACAGGTTTGGTACAGCGCCGTGGCCCGCTGGAGCGCCTTTTCCTCGCTGGCGGACTCCACCAGCAGGCGGGCCATCAGCGTGAAGGGCGGATACAGGCCCGTGCGGCGGTGATCGAACTCCTCCTCGAAAAAAGCGCGGAAGTCCTGCCGGGCAGCGGCCTGAATGGTGGGATCCTCGGGCTTATAGGTCTGAATGATCACCCTGCCGGGGGTATCGCCGCGGCCTGCGCGGCCCGCCACCTGCGTCAGCAGCTGAAAGGTGCGCTCCCGGGCGCGGTAGTCCGGAAGGTTCAGCGTCATGTCCGCCGCAACAACGCCGACCAGCGTCACCCGGGGAAAATCCAGGCCCTTGGCGATCATCTGCGTACCCACCAGCACCCGGGCGCGGCCTGAACGAAACTCGTCCAGGAGCTTTTCATGCCCATCCTTGCCGGAGGTGGTATCCACATCCATGCGGACGGTGGAAACACCGGGGAGCAGCTTGTGCAGCTCCTCCTCCACCTTTTGGGTGCCTGCGCCGAAATAGCGGATATAGCCGCTGCCGCACTTGGGGCATTTCGCAGGGGGCGGCGTTTGATAGCCGCAGTAATGGCAGTGGAGCATGCCGTCTCCCCCGGAAACATGGTAGGTCATGGCAACGTCGCAGTGGGGACATTTCATCACATGACCGCAGGCACGGCAGCTGATAAAGGAATGATAGCCCCGGCGATTCATCAGGAGCATGGCCTGCTCGCCGCGCTCCATGCACTGCTTCAGCGCAGCGGCCAGTGCGCCGCTGAAAATGGAACGGTTGCCGTTTTCCAGCTCGTGACGCATATCCACCACCTCCACCTGGGGCAGTGGGCGGTTCATCACGCGGTTAGGCATTTCCAGCAGGGTGTAATCTCCCCGGCGGGCCTTGGCAAAGGACAGGATGCTGGGGGTAGCGCTGCTGAGCAGCAGCGTAGCCTGCTCTGTCTGGCAGCGGAAGGCGGCGACCTCCCGGGCATCGTAGCGGGGATGGCGGTCGCTGAGATAGGTCTGCTCATGCTCCTCATCCACCACGATAAGGCCAAGCTTTTCCAGGGGGGCAAACACAGCGGAGCGTGCGCCGATGACCACCCGTGCGTCTCCCCGGCGGATGCGCCGCCATTCATCGAAGCGCTCCCCGGCAGAAAGGCGGGAGTGCAGCACCGCCGCCACCGCGCCGAAGCGGCCCCGAAACCAGCGCACCATCTGCGGGGTCAGGGCGATCTCGGGGACAAGGATCATGGCGGTCTTGCCCTGCTCCAGCACATGACGTACCAGGCGGATGAACACCTCGGTTTTGCCGCTGCCGGTCACGCCATGCAGCAGGAAGCAGCCCCGGCCCTGATCCAGCTCGGGCAGCACCACGTCCAGCACCTCCTGCTGGGCGGGCATCAGCGGCGGATCGGCAGTAACCTCATCGGGCGTATCGCCCCCGGGGCGGCGGAGAACCTCCTCGGCGCCGAGGATGACAAGGCCCTGCCGGGCCAATTGATTCAGGCTCTCGTTCGGGTCGCGGACCAGGAGCTTTAATTCCGCCACGGGATGGGGCTTTCCATCCTTCAGGAGCGTCAGCAGCACGCGGCGCTTTTCGGAACGTCCCTGGGCTGCCAGGGCGCTTTCAAACTGCGCAGGCGGCACGAGTGAACGGGCGGTAGGCTGCGTTTTCACCCGGACGCGGCCCCCGCGCATCTCGGCGGGGAGCATCAGGCGAAGAGTCTCCGCCAGCGGACAGTGGGCGTTTTCCGCCATCCACTGGGCCAGCAGCAGCATGTGCGGCAGGACGGCGGGATAATCCTCCAGCGTACGGCGAATAGGGCGCAAGCGCTCGGGCGGAATGTCGCAGACCTCGCTGAAGGCAACGATGATGCCCTCCTTGCTGCGGGGGCCGAAGGGAACCTCCACCCGCTGGCCCAGAGCGACCTCCATGGTGGGAGGAACGATATAGGTAAAGGTATGGGCCACGTTTTCATGCACCACGTCCACAATGACCTGCGCCAGCAACCATGCTCTCCTCCCCTCCAAAGCCTATACATTTTATTATAACTTTTTTTGCGCCGTAAAACAAGCAATTTGCCGCGCGGAAGGTCGCAGGCGGAATTTTTCCAGAAAATTTTTTCGAAAAAGGGAGAATTGCGAATAAGTGTTCGCTATAATCGTGCATGAAAACGGTTGAAGGGAGCGGAGACATGAGCAGCAAGCGAGCCAACAAGGCGGTGATCCGGGGACAGCTGAAGGGCGCGGCGCTATCCGTGATGGAAGCGCTGGACGCGGGGCTGATGGAGGGCATGCCCATGGGACAGCTGCGAGACGCGGCGGAATCCCTGCGGGCGCTGGCAGAGGTATTGGGACAGATGGAGAGTGCGGAGAAGCTGGCGGAGACCGCTGAGACACTGAAAAAGCAGACGGCGGCGCTGGGCAAAGCGGTCAAGGCCGCACCCGCAGCAGAAAATGAGGAGACACGCCCCGGCATCATCGAGATCGCCCGGGTGTTGGAGGAGGCGGACGCGGATGGCTGAAGCGAGGGTGATCTGGCGGCCCCAGCCCAAGCAGCGGGCCTTTATGGAGCGACCTGAGTATGAGGCGCTGTACGGCGGCGCAGCGGGCGGCGGCAAATCGGACGCGCTGCTATGCGAGGCGCTGCGCCAGGTGCATATCGCCCACTACCGGGGATTGATCCTGCGCAAGACGTACCCGGAGCTGAGCGAGCTGATCGACAGGAGCCGGGAGCTGTACGCGGCGGCGTTTCCGGGGGCTAAATATGTGGGAACGGAGCATGTGTGGTGCTTTCCCTCGGGGGCGAAAATTTACTTCGGCTCCATGCAGTTTGAAAGCGACCGGACGAAATATCAGGGCAAACGATACGACTTCATTGCCTTTGACGAGCTGACGCACTTCACCTGGGCGGAGTACAGCTACATGTTTTCCCGCAACCGTCCCTCGGGGCCTGGGACACGAGTCTACATTCGGGCAACGACGAACCCGGGCGGCATTGGCCACGGCTGGGTGAAGGAACGGTTCATCACCCCGGCTCCGCCTCTCACGCCCATTGTGGAGGAGGTGACGGTGCAGGGGCCGCGGGGCGCAGGAACACTGCGGCGGTCGCGCATTTTTGTGCCATCCACGGTGTTTGACAATCAGGCGTTGTTGCAGCACGCACCGGAGTATCTGGCAAACCTGGCGATGCTGCCAGAAAGCGAACGGATGGCGCTACTCTACGGCAGCTGGGACAGCTTTGACGGGCAGGCCTTTCGGGAATGGCGGAACGATCCCAGCCATTATAAGGATCAGCGGTGGACGCACGTCATCGAGCCATTTCCCATTCCAGGGCATTGGCGCATTTATCGGGGCTTTGACTTCGGGTATGCGAGGCCCTTTGCGGTGGGCTGGTTTGCGGTGGACGAGGACGGGCGGGTCTATCACATCAAGGAATTCTATGGCTGCACGGGCGTACCGAACGAAGGCGTGCGGATGCACCCCGGGGAGATCGCGCAGGAGATACGGCGCATGGAGCGCGAGGACCCGATGCTGCGTGGAAAGTTCATTACAGGCATTGCCGACCCGAGCATTTTTGACGAGAGCCGTGGGGAATCGGTAGCGCGGATGATGGAGCGCAGCCCGAACTTCATTTACTGGCAGGGCGGGGACAACACACGGCTGGCAGGAAAGATGCAGGTCCACAATCGGCTGGCCTTTGACCAGGAGGGGCGACCGATGTTTCAGGTATTCAGCACCTGTCGGAACTGCGTTCGGACGCTGCCGGCGCTGGTGTATGATCCGCGCAGGCCGGAGGACATTGACACGCAGGGAGAGGATCACATTTACGACATGGTGCGCTATGTGCTGATGGAACGACCCATTGCGCCGCCTGCGCCCTGCGGGGATCCGGAGAAATTAAAGGATGATCCGCTGGATCTGGGGATGAAGGGGAAGGCGGAACAGGCACGGTTTTTTCGGGTGTGAGGGGCGAGTACAGGCTTGCGATGGGAAAAAGGAGCAGTTGGGAAAATGCGGCTGAGAGAATATCCTCCTGCCTCCCTCGAGGGCGGCTGTCCCCCTTCTGCGGAGGGAGGCTTTTGGGAGGCGTGATGGGGCAGGTGGAGCTTTGCGTTCAGGCGGCGGAGATACGATGGAGGCTTTGGTGAACTGAAGGAGGAGAGTTATGGAACAAGTGGAAGCAATCGGGCGGGAGGAAATTCGGGCAGCAGCGCAGGTCTTGCAGCGCTACAAGGACGGTAAGCGGGCGCTGGAAAAGCGCATTGTGAACAATGAGCAATGGTGGAAGCTGCGGCATTGGGGGCAGATGCAGGGACATGACGCGGATGAGCAGGTGGAGCCTGTCAGCGCATGGCTGTTCAACACCCTGCTGAACAAGCATGCAGATGCGATGGACAATCAGCCGGAGCCTGTGGTGCTGCCGCGGGAGGAAGGCGATCAGCGGGCGGCTGAGCTGCTGGGGCAGGTATTGCCGGTGATCTTGGAGCGGAGCGGCATGCAGCAGCTTTACTCCGACCTGTGGTGGTACAAGCTGAAAAACGGCACGGGGGCGACAGGGGTATTCTGGGACCCGGACGCGGCAGGCGGTTTGGGGGACATTGCGCTGAAGAAGATCGATCTGCTGCAGCTATTCTGGGAGCCAGGTATTACCGATCTTCAGGACAGCCGAAGCGTGTTTTACACCATGCTGGAAGATCGGCAGGTGCTGCGGGAACGGTATCCGTGGCTGCGGCTGGACGGGCATGCGCCCACGCTGGAGGTGACGCGCTATGTGTATGACGATGCAGTGGACACCTCGGAAAAGGCCGTGGTGGTGGATTGGTACTACAAGCGACTGCACCACGGACGGGCGGTGCTGCACTATTGCCGTTTTGTGGATGATGAACTGATCTTTGCTTCGGAGAATCTGCCGGAATATCAGGAGACGGGGTTTTACGCACACGGGGAGTATCCCTTCATTCTTGATCCACTGTTCCCGGTGGAGGGTTCTCCGGCGGGGTTTGGATACATCGATGTATTAAAGGACTGCCAGAGCTACATTGACCGACTGAATCAGGCGCTGCTGAAAAACGCGCTGCTGGCAGGCAAGAAGCGGTTCTTCATTCGGCAGGACGGTTCCGTCAGTGAGCGGGAATTCGCCGACTGGCGCAATGATTTTGTGCATGTGGCGGGAAATCTGAGCGAGGACAGCATTCGGGAGATCACGGTGCAGCCCCTGAGCGGGCTGTACAACACGCTGCTGGACAGCAAGATTAACGAAATGAAGGAGACCAGCGGGGTGCGGGACTTCACCCAGGGCGGGGTGAACGGCGGCGTTACAGCCGGTACCGCCATTGCGGCCCTGCAGGAGGCGGGATCGAAGCTGAGCCGGGACATGATCTACGGTGGGTATCGGGCGTACACCCATTTGTGCGAATTGTGCATCGAGCTGATCCGGCAATTCTACGACGCGCCGCGATGCTTTCGCATTGTGGGTGCAGGCGGGGTAGAGTTTCTGCAATTCGACAACACCGGGCTGCTTCCGCGTCCCCTGGGGCAGGTCTTTGGGCTGGACATGGGGCAGGCCAAGCCCATCTATGACATCAAGGTACGCAGCCAGAAGGCCAGTCCCTACAGCCGCATTGTACAGAACGAGCTGGCAAAGGAGCTGTTCAGCATGGGACTGTTCCGGCCTGAGATGGCCGAGCAGGCACGAAGCTGCCTGGAAATGATGGATTTTGAAGGCAAGGATCAGGTGCTGGCGCGAATCGGCGCGCAGGGCGCTTTACAGGCGCAGGTAGTGGAGCTGAAGACACGGCTGCAGCAGCTTGGGCAGGTAGTGGACGCGCTGCGCGGCACCAGCATCGGCCCCGCAGTGACCGCCGAGGTGGAGACGGACTCCCCCATGCCCCGGCAGGCGGCGATTGAGAAAGACTCGCAGGCACAGGAAGCGGCGGCAGCGGCAGCCAGTCAGGCTGCGCCAAAATAAAAGGAGGCACACATGGATCAGGAAATGATGCAGGCGACGCTGGGTGAGGATGCGTCGGAGAGCTTTGAGGAGCTGATCGCAGGGCGGTACCATGAGGATTTCACACGGAAGATGCAACAGATCATTGACCGCCGCTTCGCGGAGCATCAGGCGAAGGAAGCAAACTGGGGAAAGTGGGTCCCGGCAATAGAAAAGCTCTGTGCGAACCGCGGGTTGGCGGCAGACGATGCGGAAGGGCTGACGGCGCTACTGGATGGCTTAGCCGGTCAGCGGGAGCGGCAGGAGCAGCTTCGGGCCTGGGCCGCCTGTCAGGCCCTGCAGGGCTGGATGGAGGAGGCCGCGGGACTGCAGGAGCAGTATCCGGGCTTTGATCTGGCGGAGGCGGCAGCTTCTGAGGATTTCATGGCGCTGCTGCGCAAGGGACTGTCTGTACGGCAGGCGTGGGAGCTGTGCCATCAGGAGGATATGATGATGGCGGCAATGGAGGCCACGGCGGCGCATGTGCGGGAGCTGACGGCACGGCAGATGATGCAGCGGCAGGCGCGGCCCCGGGAGGCGGGGCTGCTGGCGCGAAGTGCGGCAGTCAGTCGGCCCAGCATGCGGGACAGCAGCCGGGCGCAGCGGGAGGAGCTGGAGCGCAGAGCACTGCGCGGGGAGAAGATCGTGATGTGATGGAGCGTTTTTTGTGAGGGAAGGGAGGCGGTGGGGAGCGGTGAGGTAGGAGTGGGGATTACGTTTAAGGGCCTTTGAAACCCCTCCGGCCCTTCGGGCCACCTCCCCTTTCAGGGGAGGCTTTTAGGGGGCTTGGGAACCTGAATGTTTGGGTGGGTGGGGTGTGATAGAAGCTGCGGATGGATGTTTTCGTAGGGCCGCGGGAGCGGGCTTGCGGGGAGTCGGAAGTTTGCAGGGTGGAAAGCGGATGGCAGGATAGAGCAAAGTGGAAAACGGATGACAGGACAAAGGAGGAGATACGATGATGAAACTGAAGCTGCAGCTGTTTGCGGAGAACACGCAGACGACCCAAAGCTCCGGCCTTTCGGCTGAGATGAAGACCTTTTACGAGAAGCGGCTGCTGGACATTGCGGAACCGAAGCTGATGCATGGGCGGTTTGGCGACAGCTATCCCATTCCGCAAAACAGCGGCAACCAGATCGAGTTTCGCAAGTATGCGATGCTGGGCAAGGCGCTGACACCCCTGACCGAGGGTGTGACTCCGGACGGCAACAGTCTGCATGTGACCAGCATGACCTGCCAGCTGAAGCAGTATGGCGACTGGGTGCAGATGAGCGATCTGTTCCAGGAGACGGCGGTGGACAACAATGTGGTGCAGACCACCAAGCTGCTGGGCAGTCAGGCCGGTCGGACGCTGGACACGGTGATGCGCGAGGAACTGTGCGGCGGCACCAATGTGATGTATGCGCCCAAGATCGTGAATGGCGCGGCGCAGGAGGTGACCAGCCGTGCGGGGCTGGACAAGACTGCGGTGCTGACCCCTGAGCTGTTCTTCAAGGCAGCGGCGCAGCTTGCGGCGATGAATGCGGACTACATTGACGACAGCTATGTAGCGATCATTCATCCCTATGCGGCCTATGACCTGATGCGCAACAGCGAATGGCTGGATGTACACAAGTATGCCGACCCCAGTGCCATTTACAATGGTGAGATCGGCAAGCTGGGCAATGTGCGGTTTGTATCCTCGACGGAAGCGAAGATTTGGCAGGATGAGACCTGTCCTGCGGGGCTGGGCGTTTTCGCCACGCTGGTGCTGGGTGCGCATGCCTATGGCAGCACCTCCATTGAGGGCGGCGGCCTGCAGCACATTGTCAAGCAGCTGGGCTACGGCAACGATCCCCTGAATCAGCGCAGTTCCTGCGGCTGGAAGGCCACCATGGCGGTGAAGCGTCTGGTGGAGGAATACATGATCCGCATCGAAAGCTGCTCCGCCTACTCCAGCCAGGTCAAGGCAAACTGAAGGGAGGCATGTGAAGATGCGCCGGGGGAGGCAGCTTCTGTGCCGCCAGCCCCGCACCCTCAATCGGCGCGGCCCTTGGCCGCTTGTTTCGGGTGAGAAAGGCAGGCATGCGCAGTCGCCACTGGCGGCTATGCCTGCCTTTCCCTCCCCCGGGTCCCCTCCCGAAGGCCATGTGGGGGAGAACTTATGACTAGGTTCTAATAGGCTTGTATGATATTGCAGCTGTGTGAGAGACGGATGAGAGAAAAGAGGGAGCGTATGGAAAACAAGGTCAAGATTAAGTTGTTTAAGGACAATGGACAGTACAAGGATGATGTATTCGTGGCGGTCAACGGGCGCACCTTTCAGATCATGCGCGGCGTTGAGGTGGAGGTACCTGACTATGTGGAGGAGGTGCTGCGGCACTCCGAGACCCAGGACGCACGCACTGCGGAACTGATGGAGCGGCTGGAAGCAGTCTACACCGCGCATTCCTGAAGGGAGGACTGGCATGACGGTCAAGGAAGCCCTCGACCTGGTGCAGGCCCTGCGTCCCCACGCCTATCCCGTGCAGGCGCTGCTGCGGGAATTGAGCAGCCTGGACGGACGCATTTGGAAGGAGATCTGGCAGGGACGGCAGGGTGCGGCAGCGGACATGCCCCAGTACACAGAGGAGCACATGGCTGACACGGCGTTGCTGGCAGAGGAGCCTTACGCGCAGATGTATCCCACCTATCTGATGGCCCAGATAGCGCTGTGGGATGGCGAAACGGAACGGTTCAACCAGCTTGCGATGGTATTCAATGGGATTTATGAGGCATACCGGGCCTGCATCAGCCGGGAAGCGCCCTGGAAGAACGGACGGAAGTTATTTATGTAAGCCTGCGGGACAGCCCGCGGACACGAAAGGAGGCGGCCTATGCTGCCCTATATCTCAGGAAGCACGATGAAGCGGGAGATGCAGCGCGAATTTCGCGGGCTGAACCGACGCGCAGGTGCGGCAGAGAATGAATTTACCGCAATGACCAACATGACAGGGAGCCAGTATCCGCTGCTGGCTCCCCGGGAACCCCGGGGGCGGGTGCGGACGCTGACGAAGCTCAACGGTATGCTGGGCGGCGCGGCGCTGTGCTTTGTGGACGGAGAGGATTTCTATTATGACGGGGCGTGCTACGGGCAGGTGGAGGACAGTGAGAAGGTCCTGGTGCGTATGGGGACGCGCATTTTAATCTTCCCGGACAAGCTGGCCTTTGACACGCAAAGCCACAGCTTCACACCCCTGGAAAACAGGGTAACGGCGGCGGATGTGACGCTCATCCCCTGTCTGGCAGACGGAAGCGAGCTGGGCGAGGTAACGGAAAGTGCTGCTGCGCCTGACTCCCCCACCAACGCCATGCTATGGCTGGACGCGCTAAGTGGCACGCTGAAGCAATACAGCGCCGCGCAGGAGCAATGGGTGGACGTAAGCGGCACGCTGGTATGCCTGCGGGGTACGGGCATCGGTAAGGGCTTTGCTGACGGGGACGGGGTGCGCATCAGCGGCACAGGGCAGGAGGCCCTGACCGGGACGCTGCTGCTGACGGATGTGCAGGACGATCAGGTGACCGTCACGGCATTTTTGAGCAAGGGCGGCAAAGCAGCGGGCGCTGTGACGCTGGCCCGTGAGGTTCCCGACCTGGTGCTGGCAGCGGAGCTGAACAACCGCATTTGGGGCGTAGAGGCCGAGACGCAGGAAATTCGCGCCTGCAAGCTGGGCGATCCCACCAACTGGAACGTTTACGAAGGCGTTGCCACGGACAGCTATGCGGTAAGCGTCGGCTCGGACGGGGAATTCACGGGGGTGTGCAGCTTTTTAGGCTACGCGCTGTTTTTCAAGGAGGGGTGGATCCACAAGCTCTACGGCACGAAGCCTGCTGATTTCCAACTGACGGCGACCCTGGCCCGGGGCGTGGAGCAGGGCGCCTGGCGGACGCTCTGCCCGATGGGCGATACGCTGTATTACAAGGGCATCGACGGTGTGTACGCCTATGATGGCAGCCTGCCGGTGCGGGTAAGCTGGGACTGGGACGAAGGGAAGCGAAAGGGGCTTTCCGCAGCAGAGGATCGGGGACGCTATGTGTTGGGGCTGCAAACGCCCACTGGGGAAGGCGAGGTGCTGGTATACGATCCAGCTCGAAGCCTGTGGCATCGGGAGGATGCGCTGATCGTCACACACATGGCGACGGCCTGCGGCGACGTGTGGATGGGTGATACGGCGGCACAGGTGCTATGGAGCCGCAATGGTTCGCTGCTGGCGGGTCAGCCGGGCGGCATGGCGATGGAAAGTGCTGTAAGCTGGCGTACGGAAACGGCGGACTGGAATCAGCGCTCCCCGGACAAGCAGACCTGCGTTCGGCTGCTGATCCGCGCATATTTGGAAGAAGGCACCGAGCTGACAGCGGCGATACAGTATGACTCGGACGGCGTTTGGCACAATGCGGCCCAGGTAACGGGGCATGGCAAGGGGACCATTGAAATTCCCCTGCGGCCCCGACGCTGCGACCATTTGCGTCTGGCGCTTTCGGGCGTGGGCGGCGCGGTGATCTACAGCATTGCGCGGGAATATCGGACAAAGTAAAGGAGGGACGGCATGGCAGTATTTCAGCTGAGCCTGCCCGCATCGCTGGCAGAGGGTTCACCCTCCTCAGAGGAAAGCCGTAAAATTCGCAGCTATCTGTTCCAGCTGACGGAACAGCTTCGCTATACGCTGCAAAACCTGGGGGACGAGAACTTCGGCGGTGCGGGCATTTCCGCAAGCCAGGTGCGCGATCTGCCAGAAACGGCGGCAAAGGCGGCGCGAATGGAAATCCGTCAGGCAAAGATCGGTGCGGCGCAAATTCAGCATCTGGAGGCACAGGTGGCGAAGATCGTCACGGCGACACTGGGGACAGCGGTCATCGACTGGGCGCAGATCAGCGCATTGACGGCGACCATGGCAGCCATTGCGCAGGCACAGGTGCAGGCCGCAACCATCGGCTGGGCGCAGATCAGCGGCATGACAGCGGACACGGCGCTTTTCGTCAAGACAGAGGCGGACAAGCTCTTTGCGCAGGACCTGGCGGTGGGCAATGCAAACATTGTGGACCTGAACGCCGGGAAAATCACCGCCGGAACGCTGAGCGTTGAACGGCTGGTGCTGGTGGGTTCGGACAAGTCCGTGATGTATGAGATCAACCGACTGAACGGCACAACGCAGCTCAGCCAGTCCACGCTGGACGGCGGCAGCATTACGGAAAAGAGCATTACGGCTGACCAGCTGGTCGCCGGGGGCATCACAGCAAAATGCCTGAATGTGGAGGAGATTTTCGGCTCCGAGGCCTTGGTGGGCAGGATCACCTCCCGCAACATCGACGTGAGCGAGCTGTTTGCCTCCTCGGCCACGGCGGGCATCATCCACACGGGACACTTGGCGGCTGATGTGGGCGGTTCACTGAACCTTTCGGCAAACGGCTCCATCACCATGCTGACCGGGCGGACCGAGGAGCTGGAAGCGGGCATGGAGCAATACGACGCTTACTTCCGCTTTGATGAAGAAGGGCTGCACCTGGGTAAGCGCGGCGAGCCGCTGGAGCTGAACCTGCGCAATGATCGCATTTGCTTTCTGGATCAGCAGGGCAGCGAGGTGGCCTACGTCAGCTCGGGTAAGCTGTTTATCGCCAATGCGGAGATCACCAGCAGCCTGCGCGTTGGCAGCTACACCTGGCAGAAGATGCCGGACAACTCACTGGGGTTGATCTTTAACCCCTGATAAAGGAGGATGACGCATGGCAGAGCAGAAGAAAACGGCGGCACAGCTATGGCAGGAAGCCCAGGACGCACAGCGGCGTTGGCAGCAGGTGCAGCAGCAGGCGCCCGGCGCATATCAGAGTGGGTATGGCGCACAGATCGACGCGCTGCTGGCGCAGCTGGACACGCGGCCTAGGTTCCAGTATGACATGAACGGCGATGCGCTGTACAAGCAGTATCAGCAGCAGTACGCACGTCAGGGCAAGACCGCGATGGCGGACACGCTGGGTGCTGCAGCGGGGCTGACCGGGGGCTATGGCAGCAGCTACGCGGTGACGGCAGGCAATCAAGCCTATCAGGCGTATCTGGCAAAGATGCAGGACGTGGTACCCAGCCTATACCAGGCAGCCTATGCACGGTATCAGGATGAGGGAGCGGCGCTGGAAAACAAGCTGGCACGGCTGCAGGGGCTGGAATCCACCGCCTATAGCTTGTGGAAGGATCAGGTCACGCAGCATCAGGCGGCGGAGCAAAGCGCCATGGATTACTGGCAGTACCTGAACGATGCAGCCTACAAATCCCAACAGGATGAGCAGGCACAGCAGAACTGGCAGAAGAACTTCGACATGAAGTATCCGCAGACGGCGGCTCCCGTCAGCAGCGGCGGCAGCTCCCGCAAAAAGAAAAGCAGCAGCCTGGCGGCAAAGGTGGTCTCGGGCGTGAAGAAGCTGCCGCAGACCACGAAAGCCGTCACGCCCGCCGCATCCCAGCGCAGGCAGGGCAGGAGCTTTTATCAGACAATGCTGACCTGACGGACATCAAAAGAGGAGACAGTTCCCTTTCGGGAGCTGTCTCCTCCTTGCATTGTGTGCGAATTACTTCGCAGCCTCCACGGGAGAGAAGCCAACGGACTCGAACACCTTCATGGCTTCCTCGGTCTGCAGGTAGTCCAGGAAAGCCTGGGCAGCCTCGGCATGCTGAGCAGTCTTCAGCACGGAAGCGGGATAGATGACCTGACCGCACATTTCAGCAGTCGCGGCATCCATCACGGTCAGGCCCGCAGAGAAAGCGTCGGTGCAGTAGATAATGCCCGCATCCACGCTGCCCTCGGACACCTGGGTGGTAACTTCCTTCACGTTGGTGCCATAGGTCAGGTTGCCGGCCTTCGCCAGCGCATCCTCGTCCAGGCCATAGTAAGCCAGGATTTTCTGGGTGTACTGACCCACGGGCACATCGCTGTTGCCCATGGCCAGCAGCACTTCGCCGTTCTTCAGCATCTCAGCCAGCTGATCGAAGGTGGTGATGCCCTTGGGGTTGCCTTCCGGCACAACCAGGGTCACCTTGTTCTCCAGCAGGTTGATGCGGCTGTCGGGATCCACGAAGTCCAGACCTTCGGTGTTCACGGAAGCATCCGCAGTGATGTCCATCTGGTTCATCTGCTTCTGACCGGCAGAGATGAACAGGTCGCACTCGGCGCCTTCCTGAATCTGGGTCTTCAGGGTGCCGGAGGAATCGAAGTTGTAGGTGATCGTCACACCGGGGTTCGCAGCTTCGTAGGTCTCCTTGATCTGCGTCAGGGTTTCCGTCATCGAAGCGGCAGCGAACACGATGACTTCCGTGTTCGTGGTCTCGGCCAGCGACGCACAGGTGCAGGTCAGAACCATTGCCAGAGCTACCAGGGCACTTACCAGTTTCTTCATGGTCTTTCTCCTTGCGTTCCTTATTTCAGGAACATGTATTTGCAAAGCGCCTGAATTTACAGGCACATATGCACGAGTGGGAGAAATGGGGGTACTGCGAGGGAGGCGGCTTCTGTGCCAGAAGCCCCTCCCTCGCGCTCCCTCCCGAAGAGCAGCAGAGGGGGTGCATTATTGGGTGCTTCTGCTGACTCTTTGGGGATTGCAGCTTTTCAAACCTGCTTATTTATTTGACAAGATCTTTGAAATTCCTGCTTTCTTTTTGTCAAAAACTGATAATTTAGAAAATGCGGCGTATTAAAAGAACTATAGCCGCTCTTCGGAAAAGGGTTCGGGGCTAGCGGCACAGAAGCTGCCTCCCCCGGCGTTCTTCTCTCGCACAGCTCACTTCCGTGCGCAGTCTTGAACCTCGTTGCGCAGGAGACCCATCGCGTGAGGGATCGTGTCCATGAAAACGTCCATGCTTTCCATGCAAGCCTTGGGACTGCCGGGAAGATTGATGATGAGCGTTTTGTTGCGAATGACGGACTGCGCGCGGGAAAGCATCGCATGCTTGGTGAACTGCATGGACGCGGCGCGAATAGCTTCCGCAATGCCGGGAGCCAGACGGGTCGCCACGGCAAGGGTCGCTTCGGGCGTGGTGTCCCGGGGCGAGAAGCCCGTGCCGCCCGTGGTCAGAATCAGATCCAGCTGGCGCTGATCCGCCAGGCGAATCAGGTGCGTCTTCAGCAGGCTCTGCTCGTCTGCAATGAGGATCTGCTCCACCACATCATAGCCGCTGGCCTTCAGACGCTCGGCAATGGCAGGGCCGCTCTTGTCCTCGCGCTCGCCGCGCGCACCCTTGTCGGACAGCGTGATGACCGCCGCCTGCCAGGGACGCGGCTCCTTGCGGGGTTCAATGACCATTTCATCCCCCACATGAATGGTGCCGCTTTCCAGCACCCGGGCAAACACGCCCTCCCGGGGCATGATGCAGTCGCCCATCTTTTTGAAGATTTCACAGTGGCTGTGGCATTCCTTGCCGATCTGCGTCATTTCCAGCAGCACGTCGCCACAGCGCAGCAGCGTACCCACGGGCAGAGCGCGGAAGTCAAAGCCCTCCACCACCAGATTTTCGCCAAACGCGCCGGGAATGACGTTCGCACCCTTTTCGTTGAATGCAGCGATCTTGTCCGCGCTGAGCAGGCTTACCTGGCGGTGCCAGTTGCCTGCATGCGCATCGCCGTCAATGCCCCAGTTCACCTCAAAATAACCGCTGTTTACATCCTGCTTTTGAATCCCGCGGCGGTCGCTGGTGCAGACCGCAATCACCTTGCCCATGCTCTTTATCCTCCAATTTCATTCATGCGGCGGCTCTCTGCGTCCGCCACCTGCTCCTGAAAGCCGTGTCTGCGCGGCTTGCCAGCAATGGCCTCCGCCAGCACCTCCCGCAGGGCTTCGTCCGTGACGCCGCCGCGCAGCAGCGTGCGCAGATCAACGCCCGCCTTGTGGTTCAGGCACAGCTTCAGGAAGCCATCTGCCGTCAGGCGCACACGGTTGCACTGGTCACAGAACTCATGGCTCAGGGGGCTGATGAAGCCCAGCGAACCCACAAAGCCTGCCGGACGGACATACTTCGCGGGGCCGTAGCCGTGTACGCTGTCATCCTCTGCCAAGGCACCAAAGGCCGCCTCCATGCGGCGCTGCATCTCATCCGTGTGGATGGGCTGCAATGCCTTGCCGCAGCCCAGGGGCATCAATTCAATGAAGCGTACGCAAATGGGCCGTGTCCGGGCTAGCTCTGCCAGCTGCACCAGCCCTGCATCGTTCATGCCCTGCACGGGTACGGCGTTGATCTTCACCGTCAGCCCCGCCGCCAGCGCTTCGTCAATGACGCGCAGCACCACATTCACATTGCCGCCGCGAGTCATGGCGCGGAAGGTCTCTGCATCCACGCTGTCCATGGAGACGTTCACCGCGGTAAGGCCCTTGGCCTTGGCCTCCTCCACCCTGCCGTCCAGCAGCAGCGCATTGGTGGTCATGGAAATGGTCTCGATGCCGGGGATATGGTGCAGCATGTCCACCAGCTCCAGGCAGCCCTTGCGCGCCATGGGTTCGCCGCCCGTGACCCGCAGATGCTTCACCCCCAGCGCCGCCGCCTGTGCCGCCACACGGGTGATCTCCTCATAGGTCAGCACATCCTCATGACGGAAGCACTGCACACCGCCCTCGGGCATGCAGTAGACGCAGCGCAGATTGCAGCGGTCCGTAATGGAAATGCGCAGATAGTCGATGTTGCGTCCGCAGCGGTCAATCATCCTGCGCCACCTCGAACTCGGGATCGTTGACGAACTCCCCGCTCTTGCCGCCAGTCTTTTTCGCCAGATGGATGCTGCCGATCTCCATGCGCTTGTCGATGGCCTTGCACATATCATAGATGGTCAAAAGCGCCACGGACACCCCGGTGAGGGCCTCCATCTCCACGCCCGTCTGCCCCTTCAGCGACGCGGTGCAGACGCACTCAATCTCGCTGGTCTCCGGCAGAATGGTGAAATCCACCGTGGTCTTGCCGATCAGCAGCGGATGGCACATGGGGATCAAGTCGCTGGTGCGCTTCACCGCCATGATGCCAGCCACCCGGGCCACGCCCAGCACGTCGCCCTTGGCGGCAGTCCCCTCGCGGATGGCCGTCATGGTATCGGCGCTTACGCGGATGCGGCCCTTGGCGATCGCTGTGCGGCTCGTCTCTTGCTTGGCGGTCACATCCACCATGACGGCCTGGCCCTTGCTGTCAAAATGCGTCAGCTTTTCGATCATAACAGGATAACCTCTACTTCATCATTTGCTTGCAGCGGGCCTGAACCCGCCGGAATATCGATCAGGCAATTGCAGCCCACGTTGGACAGCAGGGAGCCGCTGGAATGGTTGCCCACCGCAGGCGTTACGCCCTCGCCATCGAACCGTGCGCGGATCAGGCGGCGCATGGGGCTGGCCTTGGGATAGCCGCTTTTCGTGCGGGTCTTGAACCGCCGGGACAGATATTCCCGCTGACCGCCCAATGCGCGCAGCACCGGCACGGCAAATACCTCAAAGCAGCACAGTGCCGCAAAGGGATTGCCCGACAGGCAGATCATCAGCTTATCCTGATACAGCCCGCACAGCAGCGGACTGCCCGGCTTCATGCTGATGCGCCAGAAAAGCCGCTGTGCGCCCATTAGGGGCAGCACCTTATGAAAAATATCCTTTTTGCCCACGGACACGCCGCCCGTGGTGAGCATCACGTCCGCATTTTCCGCGGCCTTGCACAGCAGCGCCGCGACCTGCTCAGGATCATCGGGCGCTTCGCCCAGCGGCACCAGTTCCACGCCCAGCTCCATCAAGCGGGCCGTCAGCGCGGTGCGATTGGCATCGTAGATCTTGCCGAAGGTCAGGGGCTGACCGGGCTGGCTCAGCTCATCGCCGGTGCAGAGCAATGCTGCCCGCACCCGGCGGCGGACCTTGACCTCTGTCAGGCCCACGCTTGCCAGCACCGCCAAATGCGTTGCCGTCAGCGCCTCGCCCGCACGCACCAGCGTCATGCCCAGTTCCACATCGTCGCCGGCAAGGCAGATGTTTTTGCCATGGGGTACGGCGGCATAGATCTCCGCCACATCCATGCCCTCGTCCGTGTCCTCCTGACGGATCACACAGTCGCAGTCCACGGGGACGGGCGCGCCCGTCATCACGCGCAGCGCCTCTCCGCGGGCAGGATGAAATACCTCGCCGCAGCCCGCGCAGGCTTCGCCGATGACCTTCACCCGGGCAGGATGCTCCCGACTGGCGTCGGCAATGTCCGCGCTGTGCAGGGCATAGCCATCCAGCGGCGAGCGGTCAAAGGACGGTACCTTCATGGGGGAGGTCACATCCTCCGCCGCCACACGATGAAGGGCCTGTAAAAGCGGGATGGTCTCTGTTTCCCGCACCGTTTTCGCATGCTGAAGGAGCAGATTCAACGCATTTTCCAAGCTCTCCATAGTCTTGACCTCACTTTCCGAAGCCGCAGTTAGGCCACACGCAGACCGGGCAGTTCAGGCACAGACCGCCGTTGCCCAGGCCTGCCAGATAATCCGCCGTGATGGGTTCATCCGCCATCAGGTAAGGCAGGGCAATGTCAAAGATCGTCCGCTTCGCATACATGACGCAGCCCGGCAGGCCGCACACAGGCCGACCATCAGGCATGTAGGAGATCAGGAACATGGCCCCCGGCAGCACCGGCGCACCGTAGGAGACGATGTTCGCGCCCGTATTGCGAATGGCAAGGGGCGTACGGTCGTCCGGGTCCACGGACATGCCGCCCGTGCAGATGACCATCTCCACGCCGTCCGCCAGCATCTTATTGATGGCGGCAGTGATGCTCTTGTCATCGTCATCGCAAATCTCATGCGCAGCCATTTCACAGCCATAGGCCGCCAACTTCTGCTCGATGACGGGGGTAAACTTATCGGTGATGCGCCCATGGAACACCTCGCTGCCCGTGGTCACCACGCCGTATTTCCGCGGACGGAAGGGCTTCAATTGCAGAATCGGTTCGCTGCCCGCCGCTTCCTTCGCCTTTTCCATGGCTTCCTTCTCGATCACCAGCGGGATGATGCGGGTGCCGCAGAGCTTATCGCCCTTCTTCACCGGCACGCCGGAGGAGCGGGTGGCGATCATCATGCGGCCCAGGCTGTTGACCTTCTTCAGCCGCACGGTATCCGCCAGGAACAGACCGTCGATGTCGGCGATCAGCTCGATCTTGCCTTCCTTGGGCTGGGAGGGCGACATGTGCGCTCCCATGCACATATCCCGCAGAATCTCCGCGGCTTCGTTTTCATGGAGCATGTTCTCGTTCTTTTCCCAAATGTAGATATGCTCCTTGCCCACGCTGAGCAGCACCGGGATGTCCTCCTCGGTGATAATATGGCCCTTGCGGAAAACAGCGTCCTTGGTCACGCCCGGGATGATCTGGGTAATGTCGTGGCAAAGCACCTGCCCGACAGCCTCCGTGGTCTTCATCAGCTTCATGCTTTTCTTCACGCTTTCTGAAGTATTCTTATGGATTTTATGTTATACTACAGGAACAGCACCCATGAAAGGAGCTTTTCCATGCAGGCACCCGCAGTTTGTATCGCCGGCTGGTCCAATGCCGGCAAAACGACGCTGATGGAGCGTCTCATTCCCGCGCTGACCACCAAGGGGCTGCGCGTTGGCGTTATCAAGCACACCCATCATCCGCTGCCCACCGACAAGCCCGGCTGCGACACCCAGCGCTATAGAACCGCAGGCGCGTCCGTGGTGGCGCTTGCCGCCCCGGAGGGCATGCTGCTGACGGAGCATCGCCCGCAGAATTTGACGCAGGCCCTCGCCGCGCTGCACGAGGTGGACCTTGTGCTGGTGGAGGGCTTTGACAAGGAAGCCTGCCTGCCCACCCTGGAGGTTTGGCGGGACGCGTCCCAGCCCATGCGCTCCAGTGTGAAATGGCGGCGCGCACTGGTCACCGACCTGCCCTGCGCCAGCGACGTTCCCGTGTTCTCCCCCGAGGATGTGGAGGGCATCGCGGACTGTGTTCTGTCCCTTGCCGCCGAGCAGCAGACCCAGGCTGACGAGGCCGCCCTGACTGTGCTGGTGAACGGTCAGCCGCTGCCCATCGTTCCCTTTGTGCAGAAAATGCTTGCCGGAAGCCTGCGGGGCATGCTTGCCGCGCTGGACGGCTGTCCGGCGGACTGCGACGTCACCATTAATATGAAGGGAAAGCGCTGAAACCCTTGGACACAAAAGAAGCTGGTCCGGCAAATGACTGGAGCCAGCTTCTTTTTATGGCAACACCGCAAAGGTTCTGCCTGCTACGCCGGCACCCTTGTGCCGCATTTACGCACTTTCTTCCATTTCCTCCGAGCGCTGCCTCGGCTTGACCGTCTTGCTGACCAACACACCGACCTCAAACAGCAGCCACATGGGGATCAGCAGCATCAGCTGGCTGACCACATCCGGGGGCGTCAGCACTGCGGCGATGACCGCAAGCGCCAGAATGACATACTTGCGCTTACTGGCAAGGCTTTTGCTATTCGTCCATCCCATGCGGGTGGTGATGAACATGAACACCGGCAGCTGAAACGCCACGCCGAAGGGCAACAGGAACCCGAACAGGAAGCTCACATACTTGTCAATGGACAGCATGGGCGTTGCCAGATTCTCGCCGGAGATCAGGAAAAAGTCCACCGCCAGGAAGTACACCGCGAAATAGCAGAACACCACGCCTGTCAGAAACAGCAGCAACGCCACAAAAAACAGCAGGCGGAACATTCTGCGCTCATTCGGGTACAGCGCAGGCTTGATGAAGCACCAAACCTGCCAGATGATCACCGGGCTGGAGACCACCACGGCGGCAATCAGCGCCACCTTGAATTTGGTCATCAGCGCCTCGGACATAGCGGTGTAAATCAGCTCGATACCGCGGGCGGCGATGGGACCGGTGATCAGCCCCATCAGCCAGTCGATGCACAGGTAAAAAATCAGGACAAATGCAATCAGCACAGCCGCCGCGCTGATCATCAGCACGTTGCGCAGGGCGGTTAGGTGGCTCAGCAGCGTCTGCTTTTTTTTCTCCACCTCAGTGCGCTCCTGCTGCTCCTCGGCTTGCTTCTGCTCAGGCTTGTTCATGCGTTACCCCCGTTCTGTTGATGCGCGGGTAAGCTCAAGCCTGCTTATCCTCGGTCTTTTCCGTCTTGGCTTCGCCATCCTTGGTGGACTCCTCGTCATCCTTCACGGCCTTCTTGAAGTCCTTAATGCTCGTACCCAGGGCCTTGCCCACGCCCGCCAGCTTGCTGCCGCCGAACAGCACCAGCGCCAGCACCACAATCAGAATAATTTCAGTCGTTCCCAGTCTCATATTGTGTTACCTCCTTGAAAGCCGTTAGGGCTTTTTCTTTGCCGCCTCGCGCTCCTGCTTGGCATCCTCGTCCATCTTTTTGACGTCCTTTTTCAGGGAATTGAGGTTGCGCTGCAATTCCTCGGATGCGCTGCGCAGGTCGCTTGTCACGTCCAGGTCCTTCTGCGTCTGCTTCAGTTCGGTCTTGGTCTGGTTGATCTCCTTTTCCATCTCATCCCAGCCCGTTTCCTTCTTCAGCTCCTCCACCATGCGGCGAAGCGCGCGGACCTGGCGGCCCAGCCAGCGGGCCACCTTGGGCAGATCCTTGGGACCCACGATCAAAAAGGCCACCAGCAGCACCACAATCAGCTCGCCAAAGCCGAAGTTCATTCTGTGACAACCTCCCCTTGCATCATGGTTTTTGTTTGCCCAGTGGCCTTATCATACGCCATCCAGGGACAGTTGTCAATTCCCAAATCTGCCCTGTTTTGCTCCCAAGAGCGCTTTTTTTGAAAAGTTATTGGTAAATATTTATACAATATTTCATAAATAAAATACAGTTTCGCTAATTTTTTTGTCACATCAGTTGCAATCTTTAGAAAGTTATGGTATCTTAAATTCATCAGGAACAGAGATCTCCGCGCCTGCCCTGGCCCTCCGGGTCATGCAGGCCATTGGGTGACAGGGGCAACCATGTCGCCTGCCGTGTTTGCGAAGGAGTTTCTCCCAGTTTCCGCTTTGTTCATGTATGTCCTCATCCGCAAAAAGAGGATCATATGCGCAAAGCGACGAGTCATGGGACGGAACTCTGTTTTTGTGTCCGCAATCCCATTCCCATTTACAAGGAGGAGAACAACCATGGCTGATAAAACGCGCTTCCTTGACAAGGACTACACCCGCCGTCAGTTTCTGAAGCTCTCCGGCAAAAGTCTGGCTGGTCTGGCGCTGTCCACCTCTATGCTCAGCGCCCTGGGCGTGACGGAGAAGGCCGTCGCCGAGGATCAGGTTCGTGTGTGGGCATTCCCTCAGGGTCTGCTCGTCGTCGACGCTGACCGCTGCGTGGGCTGCCAGCGCTGCGAGATCAACTGCACGCTGACCAACGACGGCTGCTGCTCCAGCTACATTTCCCGCGTGAAGGTCACCCGCAACCTGTACTCCAGCCGCAACGGCAACGGCCTGTACACCGAAAACAACTGGACCTACTTCCCCGACACCTGCCGCCAGTGCGAGGAGCCTGCCTGCGGCAAGGCCTGCCCCATGCAGGCCATCTATGCCGATGAAAGCGGCATCCGCCGGGTCGATCCTGAAAAGTGCGTGGGCTGCGGCGCATGCCACGAGGCCTGCCCCTGGCACATGCCCACCGTCAATCCCGTCACCCACAAGTCTTCCAAGTGCATCATGTGCGGCGCCTGCGTGGAAGGCTGCCCCTCCGGCGCGCTGTCCATCATTCCGTGGGACAAGATCGCTGCCGCGGCTCAGGCCGTGTAAGCAGCCGCACCCTTCATCAACGCTTTATCCGATATTCCGAAACAATAGGAGGGTAACAACATGTCCGTTAAGAATGGCATCAACGGCTGGGCCGGTACCGTACTGCGCGTGAATCTTTCCACCGGCGCCATCACCAAAGAAGATACCCTGCCCAAGTATAAGCCCTATATCGGCGGCATGGGCCTTGGTTATAAAGTGATTTGGGACGAGGTTCCCCTGGATTCCGATCCCCTGGGTCCGGACGCGAAGGCCGTGTTCGGCGTAGGTCCCCTGACCGCCTCCGGCGTTCCCTGCTCCGGCCGTATGAACGTGTCCTTCCTGTCCTGCTGGTCCAAGGGCGATTCCATTGTGGACGCGCACATTGGCGGTCACTTTGCCCACGCCCTGAAGTATGCGGGCTATGACGCGGTGATCGTCGAGGGTCAGAGCGACAAGCCTGTGTACCTGAAGATCGATGATGACAACGTGACCATCGAGGACGCTTCCCATGTGTGGGGCAAGGGTACCTTCGAGACCAACGCCACCCTGTCCAAGGAAAACGGCGACACCTTCGACGTGGTGTCCATCGGTCAGGCCGGTGAAAATCTAGTGCCCATGAGCTGCCTGGTCACCTCCGTGGGCAACTCCGGCGGCGGCGGCGTGGGCGCTGTGCTGGGTTCCAAGAAGCTGAAGGCGCTGGTCGCCCGCGGCACCGGCGCGGTGAAGATCGCCCGCCCCATGGAGGTTCGCCTGCTGAGCAACTACATGATCAAGGATCTGGTGGGCGGCAACAATAACCATAACGTACCGTCCATCCCGCAGAGTTGGGCAGAATACTCCTCCACGGTGAAGAACCGCTGGCAGGGTGGCCCCGGCGTTGTGTGGGGCAAGGCTCCCAACGGCCCCGTGGATGCTGGCGAGCAGCCCACTGGTCAGATCAACGTGGCGGCCATGCGCTGCCAGAAGGGCGTGTTCGACTTCGGCAACGTGGCCCAGAAGTACACCGTGAAGCAGGGCGGCTGCTCCTCCTGCCCCGTGCGCTGCTACACCGAGTATGAAATGGATCCCCTGGCGGATTACGATCTGCCCACCCATGTGTCCAACACCTGTCTGCCGATCACGGGTCAGACCAGCATCTATCCCGAAGGAACGCATGACTTCGTGGATGAAAAGGATGCGAAGATGATTCTGGGCGGCGCTGGCTCCCGCGCTGAGGATGACTACGGCGTATGGTGCAACTACGGCAACCTGCAGAAGGACTTCAACCGCACCTATAAGGATGGCATTCTGCGTGAGCATATGACTGACGAAGAATGGAATGCTGTCAACTGGGATTTGATGAAGGACGGCGATCCCCGCTGGGCCGTGGAGTTCTACCGCCTGATTGCCGAGGGCAAGGGCGCCTGGGGCGAAATCGGCAAGGGTTCTTACTATCTGTATCAGGCGTGGGGTCTGGATGACGCCACCAAGAACAGCGCTGGTAAGAATTACTATGACGAGGTTGGCAACAACACCAACGTCACCTACAACGGCTATCCCAAGCATCACTCTGCTGAGGATGCCTGGCAGTCTGGTATGCTGTACAACCTGATGTACAATCGTGACTGCATGATCCACCATTGCACCAACTTCATCCGCTCCGGCTCCCCCTATGAAGAAGTAATTAAGCCCGTGCTGGAAAGCTTCTTCGGCGAGGGCTGCACCGATGCGCCCAAGCACTACACCCCCATCAACGAGGCGAAGATTCGTCTGGCGAAGTGGGCTTTCATCGGCAAGCAGTGGCATGACTCCGCGACGCTGTGCAACTGGATGTACCCCATGACCCTGTCCCCCTCCAAGAAGCGCGGCTACAAGGGCGACTTGGATCTGGACGCGAAGTACATGACCGCCGTCATCGGCGATGAGTACACCCGTGAGGATCTGGACTTTGACTGCGAGCGCATCTCCAATATGCTGCGCGCCATGACCGCCATCTCCTTCAAGTATCGTCTGGGCAGCGACAACCTGCGCAAGGATCATGACAGCATTCCTGCGTGGGTCTTCGACAAAGAGCCTGACTTCAAGGCCTTTGAGGAAGGCACCGTAAAGCTGGACCGCGACGACATGGAGAAGGCCAAGACCATGTTCTACGAGGCCATGGGCTGGGACACCGAGACTGGCATCCCCACCCGCGCGACGCTGGAAAAGTTCGACCTGGGCGATATGGCTGACAAGCTGGAGGAGCTGGGTCTCATCAAGTAAAAAAGACTGCACTCTGTCCGGCTTGCCGGACAGGAAAGCAGCCGCTGCCCGTGGAATATACTTCACAGGCTTATCGCGGGAGCGAAGGAATGCGCCTTCGCTCCCGTTTTCAAAAAAAGGGAGTTGAGCGTCATGGCGCTGTTTGGCCGCCGTAAGCCCGGTTTTTCCAAGGAAGTTGAAATGAAGGCGCAGGACATTCCCGGTGAGTTCAGCGATGCGCTGGATCCCGCCGTCAACAAGGCGTTGGATAACCCCAAGGCTGAAAAGGTCGTCCTTCAGCAGCAGGCGGAGCAGCTGCTGAGCGGCATGGAAGCCCCCGCCGCAGAAAAGCCCGATCTGCTGGACTATCTGGAATCCCTGCCCGAGGTGGAAGACCCCTTCCCCCCGAGCGAGCCGGAACCCGAAGCCCCCGCCGAGGCCGTGGAAAAGCGCCCCGGGCAGGTGCTGGCAGACTACATCCGTCAGCGCAGCGCCGCAGCAGCCCTGACCGCCAAAACGGCCCTGATGGAGGAAGCGGACGACATGGAAGATTTGATTGCCGCCATGGAGGCTGACGAGGACTGTCAGGACATCCGACATATTGACGGACAGAAGGATGTATATTATTATTCTGAGGAGAACATGGCAAACAACTATGCCATGATCGCCGCGCTGATCGAGGACAAGGACACCTGCCGCATGATGGCGGAGATGGTCCGCTTCAACTGCAAGACCTACCCCACCCCCACGCCCGTTTCCTACTTTGAGCGTCACCCCTACTACTTGACAAAGGTGCAAGTCAAGCAGGCCATTGCGACGATGGAGCGGAAGCCGGAATATGCCGACATCCACTTGATTGAAACGACGCGGGATAAGGTGCCTTATCTCTTTGCAGAAAGCGTCATGTCCCGCCGCTATGCGCAAGCCCTTGCGGATGGCGCAGAAACGGATGAGGCTGACTCGTAATTTCTCGATCAACAAAGTCCACTTGGATGGAGCAGCACGGCTTGTTCCATCCTTTTTTGTGGCATCACTCAACTCCCTTTGTAAAGAAAGGACGCGCTTTATGACCCTGCAGCAGCTTCGCTATATCACCACCATTGCGGAAACAGGCTCATTGAACAAGGCTTCGGAGGTACTGTACGTTTCCCAGCCCTCCCTGACCAACGCGGTCAAGGAGCTGGAAAAGGAGCTTGGGGTCAGCCTGTTCACCCGCACAGGCCGAGGCGTGACCCTTACCGCCGACGGCGAGGAGTTTCTCTCCGGGGCGCGGCCCATCCTGATGCAGTATGACGCGCTGATGGATCACTACACCGCCCCGGACGCGCGCAAGGTGAAGTTTGGGGTCAGCACCCAGCACTATTCCTTTGCGGTCAAGGCCTTTGTGGAGATGGTCAAGACCTTCGGCACCTCGCGGTATGAATTTGCCATCCGCGAAACACGCACCCAGGAGGTCATTTCGGACGTTGCCACCCTGAAAAGTGAGGTGGGCATCCTGTTCCTCAACGATTTCAACCGCGCTGTGCTGACCAAGCTGTTCAGCCAGAACGACCTGCAATTCCATCCCCTGTGCCGCTGCCGCGCCTATGTGTACCTGTGGCGCGGGCATCCGCTGGCTGGCTGTGAGAACATCACCTTCGCCCAGCTGAAGGATTATCCCTGCCTGTCCTTTGAGCAGGGCGGCAATGGCTCGTTCTACTTTGCCGAGGAGATCCTCACCACCCGCGACTACCCCTGCACCATCCACACCAACGACCGCGCCACCAACCTGAACCTGATGATCGCCCTGAACGCCTACACCCTCTGCTCCGGCGTGATCTGCGAGGAGCTGAACGGCACCGAATATGTTGCCGTTCCCTTCCTGGACGATGAGGAAAACCAGAACAGCACCATGGAGATCGGCTATCTTGTGCGCAAAAATTATGTCCTCAGCGAGGTCGGCAACCGTTATGTAGCGGAAATTCGCGAGTACCTCACCAGCCATACTGAACGAATTGACCAGCAAGAAACCTGATAACACATGTATATATTATAGTTTTACGCTATAGCTGACGATGAAAAACACCTATTGGACAAAGCACCCCGAAGCGGTTATACTAGCCCCATCACCTGAAAGAAAGGGGGCGCCGCTCATGAGGCTGCGGCCCGAAGCTCTGGAAAAACGCCCCGTTGCTGTCGTGCTGAGCATCAACCGAATGTGAAGCTCCAAACGGCTTCCCCGGCTTGACGCACGAAACAACACGATAGAAAAAATTGGAGGCATTTATTTATGAAGAAGTTCCTTGTGTCCGTGATTTCCGCACTGCTGGTGCTGGCCTTGACCGTTCCCGCTTTCGCTGCCGAACCCGCCCTGGTGGGTGTGCCGGACGACGGCACCAACCTCTCCCGCGGCATTAAGCTGCTGGAGGCTGCCGGCCTGATCACCGTTGACCCCGCCGCCGGTTACACCCCCGAGGTGAAGGACATCACCGGCTACCTGTACAACATTGAGGTCGTTCCCGTTGCCGCCAACACGCTGGCTTCCACGCTGGATGACTACGCTGCCAGCACCATCAACGGCACCTACGCCATCCCCTACGGTCTGGTTCCCTCCCGCGATGGCCTGATCATCGAGCAGCAGAGCGAGGACGGCGACAACCCCTATGTGAACATCATTGCCTGCCGCGCCGCGGATGTGGACAATGAGGTCTTCAAGACCATCGTGGATGCGTATCACTCCCAGCTGGTGGCGGAATACATCCTGGAAGCCTATCAGGAAGCGTTCTTCCCCTCCTTCGACTATGAAGCGGAATACACCGTGGACGAGGACTTTGTGGACAGCATCACCAACTATGTCTCCTCCAAGGAAGGCAAGACCGTGGTGAAGGTTGGCGTGTGCGGCGCGAACAACAACCAGTGGTACGCGGTGCAGAAGGTGCTGGATGACGAGGGCGCGAACATCTACATCGAGCTGGTGGAATTCGATGCTTACAACCTGCCCAACGACGCCCTGAACAACGGCGAGATCGACCTGAACGCTTTCCAGCACAAAGCCTACCTGAACAAGGATGTTGCCGACAACGGCTATGAGGTGGTTGCGCTGGCGGACACGCTGATTGCTCCCCTGACCCTGTACTCCAAGAAGGCTGATTCTCTGGATGCTCTGAAGGAGCTGGTCGGCAAGGCCGAGTGAGGACGGCTTCCATATGCAAGGGAGGAGGCTTCCATGTCAGAAGCCCCCTCCCTCGCGCGCCATCCTGATGACGCTGCCTGCCGGTCGCTCCCCTGCCTGTTGCGCAATGCCGCGGCGTAGGCCGTCGGCACTTTTTTGCGCATTAGACGAAAATTTCTGTGTTGAAGATGACCGGGAGTGCAGCGGGTGAGTTTCCCCTCCACCAGCCACCCTGCGGGCGGCTGATCCCCCTCCCTCTGCGGAGGGAGGCAAGCGCTGGCGCGCGGCATACAGCATTGTCCCCCTGAAGTCCATGGGTAATATTCTCTGCCCCAGCTTGTCTAAAAGAAGAAGCGCCTCAATCTCCCCCTTTGATGATCTTCGGGTGGGAGCGCGAGGGAGGCGCTTCTGGCACAGAAGCAGCCTTCCTCGCATCACCATAGAAAAAAGAGGTACATCTATGATCAACATTCAGCATATGAACAAGACCTTCCACCTGAAAAGCGGCGACGTGACGGCGCTGGACGACGTAACGCTGAACATTGAAGCGGGTCAGATCTACGGCGTTATCGGCTATTCCGGCGCGGGCAAGTCCACGTTGGTGCGCTGCATCAACCTGCTGGAAACACCTGACAGCGGCAGCCTGACCGTAGGCGACTCGGGAGAGATCGTCATTGAAAAGTGCAAGCCCACCGTGGGCGGCAAGACGCTGAAGGAAAAGCAGTTGGGCAAGCTCCGCCGGGGCATCGGCATGATCTTCCAGCACTTCAACCTGCTGGACCGCAGCACGGTGTTCGAGAACATCGCCTATCCCCTGCGCTACTCCGGCATGAAGCGTGAGGAGATCGACAAGCGTGTCACTGAGCTGCTGGCGCTGGTCGATCTGACAGACAAGCGGGATACCTATCCCTCCCAGCTTTCTGGCGGTCAGAAGCAGCGCGTTGCCATCGCCCGCGCACTGGCGAACAATCCGCAGATCCTGCTTTCGGACGAGGCTACCTCCGCCCTGGACCCCGACGCTACAGAAGCCATTCTGACCCTGCTGAAGCAGCTGAATGAGAAGCTGGGCCTGACGATCGTCCTCATTACGCATGAAATGGCGGTCATCAAGGCCATTTGTCACCGTGTGGCGGTCATGGAGTTCGGCAAGGTCGTTGAGGAGGGCGATGTGTACGACATTTTCGCCAATCCCCAGCAGCCCATCACCCGCAAGTTTGTGGCTTCCTCCTCCACGCTGGGCAAGGCGGACAAGATGATCGCGGACGGCTCGCCGCTGATGGAGGTCAAGCCCGGCGAAAAGCTGGTGCGTCTGACCTTCCGTCAGGACAGTGTGGGCGATTCCGTTATTTCAAAAATTTCCCGCAAGTTCCACGCCAACCTGAACATTGTGCTGGCAAATGTGGACGTGCTGCAAGGCCATCCTCTGGGCGCGATGGTGGCGATCATTGGCGGCGACGATGTGGACAGCGCCCTGGAATACCTGCGAGATCATCAGGTTGCGGTGGAGGTAATGCGCGATGGAACAGTTCATTAAGAATGTTGCCCCGAATGTGTGGTCATACCGCACGAAGTTTATTGCCCAGTGCGAGAATACCCTGCAAATGTTTGTCATTGCGGGTGCCATCTCCTTTGTGCTGGGCCTGGTGTTCGGCATTATCGTCACGGTGACCAAGGAGGGCGGCATTCGTCAAAACAAGCTGGTGTACCGGCTGATTGATGCGATCATCAATGTGCTGCGTTCCGTGCCGTTCATTATTCTGCTGATCTTCCTGATTCCCCTGACCCGTGCCATTATGGGCACTGCCATTGGTGTGCAAGGTGCGATCATTCCGCTGGTATTCGGCACGGTTCCCTTCTTCACCCGCCAGGTGGAGGCGGCACTGGCTGGCGTGAGTCCCGGCAAAATTGAGGCTGCGCGCAGCATGGGCAGCGGCACGATGGGCATTATCTTGCGCATTTATCTGCACGAAGCCGTGCCGGACCTCATTCGTGTCACGACCATCACTGCCATCAGTCTGATCGGTCTGACAACCATGGCAGGCGCCGTCGGTGCCGGCGGTCTGGGCAGCTTTGCCATCAACTACGGTCAGAACCAGAATCATCAGGACATTGTAAACGTTTGCGTTCTCGTTCTGCTGGTCTTCGTCTGCCTGCTGCAAACCCTTGGCTCCTTCCTCGCAAAGAAAACCACCAATCGAGCGCTGTTTAAGAGAGGCAAGTGAGACGGTAAGGTACTGCGAGGGAGGAGGCTTCTGTGCCAGAAGCCCCCTCCCTCGCGCTCCCTCCCGAAGATCAGGTGGGGAATTATTGTTTGTTGCCTTCGGCTTTACTGTTTGGGTATATCATCGCGCCGTCCGGACGCTGACAGAGCGTTCTGGCGGCATTTTTGTGTGCTGGGTGCGCCTGCGGCTGCGGTGGGATGCAAATCCAGCAGGGAGAATATCCTCAGTCAGCCTGACAGCTGACAGCTTCCTCTGCGGAGGGAGCCTTTGGGGGAAAACGGAACCTCTCCGGCCCTTCGGGACACATCCCCTTTCAGGGGAGGCTTCTGGCGCTGACGCGGAATGCGGCTTGGCTGCATGCCTGTTGCATGATGCAATTTTCAGTGCAGGTAACTTTTTGTGGCTTTCGCCTGTTCTAAGCGACAAGGCGTTCCGGCGGCTGTATACGGTCAACCGACGGAATGCCATGGAGCGGAACCGAAGGAGAACCCGGTTGTGTCCCCCCGGGAAGGCTCCGATCCTGGCGATGGCTGGGAGCATTCATGGGGTCCGGGGGCCAGCCTTAGTTACATGGAAAATTTGGCTGGCCCCCGGGCGGCTTTGCCTACTTTGCCCGAGTGCAAAGTAGGTCGTCCGTCCGCAGACGGACGAAACGCTCTCTAGCAGCAGATTTCAATGCGGTCGTGTGCCGCTAAGCCTGTGCATATAGCTGGGACTTTATAAACTACCTGATTCCCCAGCATAGGAGTTTATCCTCCACCATCCGTCCTACGGACGGCTGGTCCCCCTCCTTCTGCGGAAGAAGGCAAGAATGCGCCTTGATGCAGGAATAGAAACATGCAAGGCAACCTCCCCGCCCTCGCGGGCGGTAGGAAGTTATCCCCCCTTCCCCCTGCATTAGAACCTCATGAGACTTCTCTTCCCCCGCTGGTCAACCGCCCCACCACCTGCTATAATAGAATCAGCCCCGGGCCGCAAGGCCCTGAAAACCATCACGGAGGCGCTATGTATCGCATTTTTCTTGTGGAGGACGACGCAACCATCGCTCGGGTCGTGCGGGATGGCCTGAATCAGTGGGGCTACGAGACCCGCTGCGCCGAACATTTTGACCGTGTGGCGCAGGAGTTCGCAGCCTTTGACCCGCAGCTGGTGCTGCTGGATGTGTCCCTGCCGCAGTTCAACGGCTATCACTGGTGCGCGGAGCTTCGCCGCGTTTCAAAGGTGCCAGTAGTGTTCCTGTCCTCGGCTGCGGATAACATGAACATCGTCATGGCCATGAACATGGGCGCAGACGACTTCATTGCCAAGCCCTTCGACATGAATGTGCTGGTGGCAAAGGTGCAGGCTATTCTGCGTCGCACTTATGATTTTGGTGCGCCCGCCCACGTTTTGCCCTGCGGAAACGGCATGCTCAATCTGGAAACAGGTATGCTGCGCGTGGGTACACAGGACGTTCCCCTCACCCGCAACGAACAGCGCATCCTACAGCTGCTGGCAGAGCATCGCGGGCAGATCGTCTCCCGCGGCGACCTGATGACCCGCTTGTGGGAATCCGACAGCTTTGTGGATGAAAACACCCTGACCGTGAACATTGCCCGCCTGCGCAAAAAGCTGGAGGACGCCGGGCTGGCAGAACTGATCCACACCAGGAAGGGGGCAGGCTATTGGCTGGGCGAGGAATGATCCGTGCCTATCTGCGCCACAGTTTGCCCACGCTTGCCCTGACGCTGACACTGACCGCGCTGTTCACGGGCGTTTGTCTGCTGTACGGGCTGCCGCTGGAGGCCGCAGGCTACTGCGCCATGCTGGGCGGCTTTCTGCTGCTGCTGGCGGGCGTGATCGGGTATCCGCGCTTTCGAACGCGCGTCCGGGAGCTGGAGGCAGCGCAGCAATTCCTTGAAAACGATCTGCCCGCGCTGCCTGCACCCGCGGATCGCCTGGAAGCGGATTATCAGGCGCTCATCCATGCGCTGTGCGCGGATCGTGCGCGGCGCACGGCGCAGGATGCACAAAATCGCCAGGAGCAGCGGGATTACTATACCCTGTGGGCGCATCAGATCAAAACGCCCCTGTCTGCCATGCGGCTGCTGCTCCGTGCGCCAGGTGAAGCGCCCGTCCCGGAGCTGGAAGCCGAGCTTTTGCAGATGGAGCGCTATGTGGACATGGCGCTGTCCTATCAGCGGCTGGACAGCGAAAGCACGGACTTCTCCTTTGCCTGGCAGTCCCTCGCGCCCATTGTGCGAGGCGTTGTGCGCAAGCTGGCGCGTCTGTTCGTGCTGAAGCATATCGCCCTGACCCTGCCGCCTCTGGAAACGCGGGTGCTGACGGACAGCAAGTGGCTGGCCTTTGTGCTGGAGCAGCTGTTGACGAACGCCCTGAAGTACACCCCTGAGGGCGGCACGATTTCCTTCCGCATGGAAGGACAGCAACTTACCCTTTCGGACAGCGGCATCGGTATCCGCGCAGAGGATCTGCCGCGCATTTTTGAAAAGGGCTTCACAGGCTTTAACGGACGGCAGGAGACGCGCTCCACCGGACTGGGCCTGTACCTATGCAAGCGTGTGCTGGATAAGCTGGGGCATGGCATCACCGTGACCTCCACCCCGGGTACAGGAACGCAGGTCACTCTAACCTTCAGCAGTGAACACCCCAGCTATGAATAAAAGGCGGCGCATGCTTGCCATTGCATACGCCGCTTTCTCTGGCTTCTGTACAGTCGGTTTGTTTATGCGCGCTGCTTTTGCAGCATTTCCGCCGCGTCACATTCCAGCATGCTCGCATCGATCATCTGGCTCAGCTTCAGTGCGCTTTCCACATCGCCCTCGTCCCAGGTATTTTCCAACTGCGTGCGGATGAAGATCAGTGGGTCCCGGTGTTTGAACTGGTACATAAGCGTACTCCTCCACTCATGTCTGCTGTTGTCGAAGTCCGTCCTTGGACTTCACGGATAGCATACACCGGGGTACACAGGATTTCAACAGCGAAGAAGGGCTTGTTTTGTCGAAAGGCGCGAATCCCGTTTTTTCTGAAAATATAGCTAAATTTTATTGTGCTCTATAGCCTGAAATCGCCAGTTTTTATCTTTCTCACATCACGCGATGCTTCTGACCAAGTTTCAGCCAAGCATGGCGGAATGGAAAAAAGTTCAGTGCTTTTTCTGCACCGTTCTCTTTTCAACCTGCGAAAAAAGGCGTACAATAAAAATCTGTAATCCACTGCGGAAGGAATGAAGATCGTGGCGCAGGTCGCATTGGTCCCCTGTAAAAGTTATGAAGAAGACCTTGTTTTTGAAGCGGTGCGCACGGGTATTGCACTGCTGGGCGGCATTGGTGCATTCGTGCGCCCGGAGGAAAAGGTGCTGCTCAAGCCCAACCTGCTCGGCAAGGCGCTGCCCCAGCGGGCCGTGACCACGCACCCCGCCGTGTTTACTGCCGTGTCCCGTCTGCTGCGGGAAGCCGGCTATGCGCACGTCAGCTATGGCGACAGTCCCGGCAACCCCACCGCCACGCCCGCGCATGTGGCCCAGACCAGCGGCATTGCCCAGGCGGCGGAAAAGTATCAGATCGACCTCGCCGATTTTGAAAGCGGTAGCGTCGTTTCCTTTCCCGAGGGCAAACGTGCCAAGAGCTTCTACCTGTGCCATGCCGTGCAGCAGGCCGACGCGCTCATCAGCCTGCCCAAGATGAAGACCCACGCGCTGGAGCGCATTACCGGGGCCATGAAGAACCTGTACGGCTGCATCTGCGGCATCAACAAGGCGGCGGGCCACGCCCAGTACCCGGACAGCACCGTTTTTGCGGAAATGCTGACCGACCTGCACCGCTGCGTGAAGCCACGTCTGCACATTCTCGACGGCATTGTTGCCATGGAGGGCAACGGCCCCACCTCGGGTACGCCGCGAGACATGGGCGTGATGCTCTTTTCAGCTGATCCCGTTGCGCTGGACAGCGTATTCGCTGCGCTGGTAGCCCTTGATCCCGCAGCAGTTCCCACCTGCACTGCCGGCGCTGCGGCAGGCCTTGGCACCATGACGGACATTACTGTCCTGACCCCCGACGGCAGCTTGACCGTGCAGGAAGCCGCCACCCGCTATGGGAACCCAGCCTTCGATGTATTCCGCGGCGCCATGAAGAAGGGCCTTGTTGCAAAGCTGGCCCCGCTGCTGCCCAGCCTTCAGCCCCGTCCTCGTGTGGATCGGCGCAAGTGCGTTGCCTGCGGCATTTGTCAGGAAGCCTGCCCCGTCCCCAGCAAGGCAGTCACCTCAGGACATGGGCAAAAGGCGCGGTATGACTATCAGAAATGTATCCGCTGCTTCTGCTGTCAGGAAATGTGTCCCGCTAAGGCCATCAGCGTTTATCATAATCCGCTGAGCAGGGTGCTAGGTGGGAAGTAAGTCAGCATAGCTTCACGTCTGCTTGCCCACTCCTCGTTTCTTCCCATTCACACGTACTATAAATAATAGGGGCCGCTGCACATCATCTCCTGTGCAGTGGCCCCTATTTTACATTTACCCCTTCGGCACATCCTTCGGCTTGCGGTTCGCAAAAATCAGCCGAAACAAGAAGCTGCCTGTGGCAAGCCCAAGCACGATCATCACAATGCTCACCATGGTGCTCATCCCCGTCTCCAAGCCCTGCGCAGTGTTGCCCTGCGCCATCTGCGCCATGCACCGATACAGCCCCAGGCCGGGGACAAAGGCGACAATCGCCAGATTGGAAAAAATCGACGCGATCATGCGCATTTCCCGCGCCGCCAGCTGCGCCAGCAGCGATGCGACAATAGAGCCGATCAGGATCGCCGCCGGGTCGGACATGCCGCCCCACACCATCAGCGCCCAATACAGCGTGTAGCCAATCGCGCCAATAGCGCTGCCCGGAATCAGGGATTTGCGGGGAACTCCCAGTAATTGCGCCCCAAGCCCCAGTGTGGCGATAAAGCTGGACAGCAGCGCGACCAGAAAGGACGATGGCATTACAGCAGCCCTCCTATCAGCAGATGAAACAGGGATGAGGCCGACAGCGCGCCGCCCGCGATCATGCCTGCGCACAGCACAGCGCTCAGGCCGTGAGACGCGCCGGAAACAATGTCCCCGCGCATGGTGTCGTGAACAGCGTTCGTCATGGACAGGCCGGGCAGCAGGGGCATCAGCGCGCCTGCAATGTAGGCCTCCGGGGAGCCTGTCCCCAGCAGATGGCACAGCAATTGCGGAATCAGCGTCGCGAAAAAGCTGCACACCAGCGTTGCCATAAAGCTGTGAATTTGATGCTTGCCCAGCCACTGGTTCAGCAACTCCACCAGCACGCCAATAATAAACCCGATGAAGAAATCGGGCACACCGCCACCGAACATAACGGACCACGCACAGGCCGACACGCCTGCCGCAACGACCAGCTGATGCGGCGCGAACACACAAAGGTTCGCGATATGCTCCAGCGCATGAAGCGCCTGCGCTGCGTTGATCTCCCCATGCTCGGCCTGACGGGAGATCTGGTTCACCGCATCCACACGGGTCAGGTTGATGCCCCGGCGATGGACGCGCAGCACCGCGGTTTCGTGAGTGCCGTCCTCCCGCTCATAGCTGACGAAAACGCCGCTGGGTACGGCAAAGCTCTCCACGTTTTTCAGCCCGAAGGCCTGCCCCATGCGGGTGACGGTCTCCTCCACGCGATAGGCCTCGCCGCCGTTTTCCATGATGATCTGCCCGGCTAACTGCAATGCTTTCATGCACATGCTTGTCTGTCCTCAGCTCATTCCGTCAGCGTGAAGCTGACCATGTATTTCCAAACCTGATGCCGATGCTTTTCCAGGACGCTTCGCTGCCGGTACAGCTCACGATAATTATTATAAATAATGCGCTTCAGGGCAATGGCGTGGAAAGGGTGACGCAGCACGCCGAAGCCTGTTTTCATGGTCAGGCCCTTGGGATTGCGCACATATTCATACACCACCTGCCGCGTATAGGAGACGCGCTCTGCCTGTACCAGATAGCGGGTAATAAAGTCGAAGTCCTCGCCCCAGGCCAGCACGGAATTAAACTGCACATCCTGCCGGACGATCAGTTTCCGACGGAACAGCTTGTTCCACAGCACACCGTAATAAAAGCTGTTAGGATACTTGCACAGCAGGCCCAAGAACTCCTCCAAAGACATTACATCGTTGCGCTTACCCAAGTCCTTTGTTTCCGAGAGGTTGCCCAGCACCATGCTGTACGCGCCGATCACCAGGTCGCTGTCATCGCCCTCTGCGCGTTCCACCAGCGTTGCGGTTGAATCGACCGGAAGCGTATCGTCGCAATCAACGAACTGGACATATTCGCCCGTACACTGGGCAATGGCGGCATTGCGGGCGGCAGAAACCCCCGCGTTCTTCTGATGAATGGCGATGATGCGCGGATCCTTTGCTGCGCAGTCATCCAGCACCTGCGCGGTGCAGTCCGTGCTGCCATCGTCCACGACGACCACCTGAAGCTGACGGTAGCTTTGAGCCAGCACGCTTTCCAGGCACTTGCGGAGGGTCTTGCCGCCGTTATAGGCAGGAATGACCACGCTGACCAAGGGTTGCTTCATCCGTTTCCCTCGCGATCTTTCTTGATCTTCGTTTTTTCGTCCCTTATTGTATGTAGATAAAAGTCGTTTGTCAAGGTACAGGGAAGGAAGATTGGGGTAGGGAGTGTAGGTGGCAGAGGTGGGGTAGCCTAGGATTGGCGGCACACAGCCGCGCTGGTATTCCGGCTAGAGAGAATTTCGTCCGTCTGCGGACGGACGACCTACTTTGCTC
>CAKTYE010000010.1 GCA_934631985.1 uncultured Clostridia bacterium
GAAGGACTCCTGCGGTATCTTTGCAGGGTAGTACCTTAAGCTACTGTCAACAGCACCCTATCCGGGCGCACGCCGTTTTCGTCTTCATCCGCAACTGCCTGATACTGATTATCATGGGTGCGGCGAATGGCCGTCCACTCAACTTCGCCCGTCTGGCGGGTGATGGACTTCACCCACTGATTCAGGCGCAGCTGGCGGAACATATTCTCATCCGCCGGCGTTTCCAGCGCCTTATGATAGGCGTCCCGCACCTTATCGATGGTAATGGTGTATCCCAGCGAAGGATTGCATTTGTACCAGTTCTGCTCATCCTGCCAGTCCGCATCGTCCGGCAGACCGTAGACCACGGGATAAAAGCGCGGGTCATGCTTGCGGCCTTCCAGAATATCCAGCGCCTTTTGATGCACCTCCCAGCAGACGGAATTGCGGTCGGTACCGGCGGTCGTGAGAAAGAACCACAGCGGCTGCTTGCGCGCATCACCGCTGCCTTGGGTCATTACGTCGTAGAGAGCGCGGGTGGGCTGCGTGTGAAGCTCATCAAAGATGCATGCGCTGACATTCAGGCCGTGCTTGGTCGCCACTTCACTGGACAGCACCTGATAGATGCTTCCCGTGGGCTGATATACCATGCGCTTCATGGATGGAATGATCTTGATGCGTTTGCTCAGAGCAGACGACTGCTTCACCATATCGACCGCCACGTCAAACACGATGGCTGCCTGCTGACGGTCGGATGCGCAGGAGTAAACTTCCGCCTTCCATTCATCGTCGTTGCAGAGCATGTTCAGCGCAACGGCCGCGCCCAGCTCGGATTTACCATTTTTCTTGGGTATCTCGATGTAAGCCGTGCTGTATTGCCGCTGATCGGGAAAGTCATCCCGCATCGTGCCGAACACGTCCGATACAATCTTCTTCTGCCAGGGAAGCAGAATGAACGGCTTGCCGTGGAACTCGCCCTTGGTATGCTTCAGGCATTCGATGAAGCGGATGACCCGCTCGGCTTTCTTTTCATCAAACGCCATATCACCACCCGCCCTTCAGCAGACCCTCCATGGGATCATCCGCATCGCTTTCGCTGCCTCTGCCCGCAATGATGCGGCTTCGCGTCGCCGGGGTCAGACCGAACTCGGAGCAGAAGGACTGCATAATCTTCAGATTCTGCTGGGCGATGCTGACCTGAGGCACCTGCTGGACATAGCCGCTGGGTGTCTGGAAGATGGAACCGTGCTTGGAGATGAACTCCTCAGCCTCCTTCCACCGGGCATATGCCTGGCAGTAACCGGCAAAGGCCGTGATGTCTACAGCTGTCAGGATGCCCATCGCTTCAAGAGAGGGTGCAAGGCGCTTCCATTCCTTCTTTGCTTCGGCTTCGAGCCATGCGGGGCATCGGATCGCACCCTTGGGCGGCACCGGCTCATGTTCGTTGAGCGGACGCTTGCCGGGATTGCCTTCCAGCGCTTTGAGCGCTGTCGGCTTTGGCTTTCGGCCTCTTGTCGCCATAAGCGGTGACTCCTTTCATCAGGTTTCATTGGCCGTGACCTCGTCAAAGGAAAATGACTGACCGTCACGGAGCACGGACACATTTGTAGAAGAACCCACCAGATCGACATAGCGCTGAACAATGACGGAAGCATACTTCTCATCCAGCTCCATGGTGCGGCAGATGCGGTCGGTTTCCTCACAGGCGATGAGCGTGCTTCCGCTGCCGCCGAAGGTATCCAGCACCACAGCATTGGGCGCGGAACTGTTTTTGATGGGATAGGCCAGCAGCGGAATGGGCTTCATGGTTGGGTGTTCCTTGCTGTGCTTGGGCTTGTCGTAGTTCCAGATCGTCGTCTGTTTCCGATCTGCGAACCATCTGTGCTTGCCGTTGGGCAGCCAGCCGAAAAGCACCGGCTCATGCTGCCACTGGTACGGCGAACGCCCCAGCACCAGTGAGTTCTTCACCCAGATGCACACGCCGCTGATGTGGAAGCCGGCTTCCTTGAATGCGCGGCGGAAGTTCAGCCCCTCCGTGTCGGCGTGGAAGATATAGGCGGACGCGCCTTCCGCCAGATACGGCAGCCAGTTGCGGAACGCGGAGAGCAGGAACTCATAGAACGCACCGTCCGCCATGCTGTCGTTCTGGATGGACTTGCCATCGACCGATTTATACGCCACATTGTACGGCGGGTCCGTTACCACGAGGTTTGCCTTCACATCGCCCATGAGGCGGTTCAGGCTATCCTCGCTGGTCGCGTCGCCGCAGAGCATCCGATGCCTGCCCAGTGTCCAGAGATCGCCAGACTTTACAAAGGGCACAATGGTTTCTGCATCCAGCTCCGTGTCATCGTCCTTCACATCCTTGTCGTGAACCTTGCTGAACAGCTCGTCCACCTCAGCAGCGTCAAAGCCGGTTGCACCGACATCGTAGCCGGACAGATGGAGGTCGGAGAGCAGGTCAGCCAGAGCCTTCGGCTCCCATTCGCCAACGGCCTTGTTGAGCGCAATATTGAGCGCCTTTTCATCCTGCGGGTTTTCGATGTGGACAACCACGCAGTCGATCTCCGTCGCACCCTCCGCCGTCAGCACCTTGTACCGCTGATGGCCGCCGACAATATTTCCCGTCACCTCGTTCCAGATGACCGGGTCCACATAGCCGAAGTCGTGTAGGCTTCGTTTGGTCTTCTCGTATGCTGGATCACCGGGCTTGAGATCCTTACGCGGGTTGTACTTCGCGGGCTTTAGAGCGGTAACCGGCATTTTTCTGATGGTCATTTCCGTATTCATGAGTTTCCTCCAATCACAGATGGAGCTGCCGCACGGGATCGAACCGTGGTCAGCCGCTTACGAGACAGCCGTTCTTCCGATTGAACTAGAGCAGCATCAATGCCGTCCTTCGGGACGGCCTTTTTTGTTTTCTGGGGGCTTGATACCCCGGGCCCCCAATTTCGCGAAATTTCACGCGAAAGGGCGCGGCGGTCCCGGAGAAAACGCTCCCGGAGATCCGATTCCCCCTTGGGGCCGCAAAGACTACCCGTCCGCCGGACTTTTTCACGGCGAAGCGCGAAAGCCGACCCGTCCGCCGGACTTCTTCACGGCGAAGTGCGAAAGCCGACAACGCCACAGGACTTTCCCTCGGCGAAGCGCAAAAGCCGACCCGCCCGCTGGGCTTCTTCACGGCGAAGCGCAAAAGTCGGCCCCGGCGGTCGCCTTTGCCCGAGCCCGGGCTTTGGCCGCGCGGCCGGCCCCGGCGGCGGCGAAAACGCTTCGCTTCCTTATAGCGCGCGGAAAAGCCAGTTTTTACGAAACGGCGACGTTACGGCGACGGAAAGTCTTTTTTTGTTCGCCGTTTTGTGGCTTGCTTTTTTGCCCGGCCAGAGCGAAACTGGCGTTGCCGGCGGGGGAAAAGCCCGCCGCCCCGAAACCCCGGCCGCCCCGCGGCGGCCCCGCCCAACGACCGCGACCGGCTCCCGGTTTTTGCGCCGCCAGCGCGAACGCCCGCCCCGGCGACCCCGCCCCAGTCCGCCTGCTCGAGAAGGCTCTCTGGGTGCCCCCAACGACCGAACCTTTCCGCCCGGCGCCGAGCGGAAAGCCCGAAAGGGAAAGGAAAAGGAAAGGAGGAAGCCCCATGCCGCGCCCACCCCCGGTCTTGCACGACCGCTCCGCCTGATGAGAGCTGGGAGGCTCCTCGCCTCAATCCATAGGATTGCGCCGAGGAGGTCTGCCACCGGCAGACTTGCAAACCAAAGGTTTGCAACCTTGGGCTCCCAGCCGAAACGCGCCCAGCGTCGCGGAAAGCCCGCAAAATAACCAAGGAGGTTTCTGACCATGACACCTGAAGTCCGAAAAGCCCGCGCGGCCGCCGTTGCCGCCAACCTCGCCGCCCAGACCGCCGTCGCGGCCAGGGAACTGCTCGCGGAAGAGCCGTCTGCCTGGGAGGCGGGCGACGCCGCCTACTGGCTCTGCCGAGCCGCCCAGAAGGCTGCCGAGAACGCGGCCGATGCGCTCGACCCCGAGGAAGCCGAAACGAACGCCGACGTTTTCGCCGCGCATCTCATCGCCAGCCGCGCCGCACAGGAAGCCTGTGACCAGGCCGACGAGCTGGTCTCCCTGGCCGAAGAAGCCAATCACGAAATCCGCCGCTGAAACACGCGGCGGACAGTTTTTTAGAGGAGGAATCTCACCATGAAGGAAAAGTCCAACGCCACGCTCCGCCGCGCAGCCTCTCTGCGCTGCCGCACCGACGTAGCCATCGACCGCCTGGGAAAGGCCATCTCCTGCTTCGAGCGCGGGAGCATCTCCGCCGGGGAGCTCCTGCGGGAAGCATCTGACGCCGCAGACCGGGCGGGGAATCTGGAACTCAGCGAGGCTGAACTCGCCGCCACCGGCAGCTTCGGCCGGTCGGTGAACCGCAAGGTGAAAGCGTACCGCGGCTACGTCCGCACCGCTGCCCGCATCGCCATGGGTTTCAAATCGGACGCAGTCTGCCGCCGCAAGGCGCTGGAGCTTGCCCGCACAGCGGTGAAGCTTGGAAATCGGCAGATGGCCCGCACAGCCCACGACCTTCTCTGGGCCACCACCGGCGGTCTGCCAAGTGAGGAGGAGTTCGCCGCCTTCGAGACCTGCGAGATGCTTTGAAGTCGCCCGCCTGACGATGGCTCGGCGGCTCCGAGCCGAAACCCCGCAAGGGGTAGCGGGAAGCCATTCCCACAATATCTTTGAAATCGAGGTGCCCATCATGAATTACGCAGTTCTTCTCTCCGCCGCTCACGATTACATCTCTGCCTACAACGACGTCCGCTCCACGTTTCCGCACGGCTACAGCCTTTGGAACAGCACGCTGTTCTACTCCAACGCAGCTCAGAAATCCATCTGCCACGAGCGTTACGAAGCCGTGTTCCGCACGCTCTGCGAATGCACCGGCATTCCGCAGGAGGTTTTGATTCAGGCCGCGCGCATCGAGGACCGCTACTACGAGCGCGGCGGCACGCGCTGCCTCGACCCAGAGCGGCTCATCCGGAGCCTGCTCTGAAATGCGACCCCGCCTGACGATGGCCCGGTGGCTCCGGGCCGAAACGCCCCGAGCGTCGCGGGAAGCCCGCAATATCTTTGAAATCAGGGAGGCGTCACCATGAATTTCTTCGAACAGGAACTCCGCCGTTTCACCGGCAAGACCACCGCTTTTAAATCCTGCAAGGCCCTTTACGTTGGACGCGCCTGCTTCATTCCCCTCAGCGGCAATCGCCGCGCCCGGCTGGAGTTCGCCACCAACGGCACGTGCGACCACTACGAAGTACTGCAGATCACCATCCTCAGCGCCGCTGACGGAAAAATCGACTGCCTGCGGCTCCGCTTCAGCGATTATTTCGCACCCCGGAAGGGCGGTTGCTCCGGAACCTGCCGCCCTCACATCTGGGTGGACTATGGCAAGGCCGAGTGGTACGTCGCGCCCACCGCCGCCGAAATTGCCGCCATCACTCAGGCCGCCCACGACTACGTCATGCTCTTTGCCTGAGCTTCTGAATCGAGAGGAGGATGTTTATGACCCGCGCGTACAGAATTACCCGTCTGCCCGAGGGCTACTGCAAGGTAGCCATTGCCGTCTGGAAGGCGCTCGATGACCATGAACTCTTTGAAATCGATGGCAAGCTGGTGTTTACCGATGACTTGGAGGCCTACTTGGAAGGCGGCGACCGTACCGCCTTCTGCGCCGACGAGTTCGAATCCAACGCCGCATTTGAAAAATGGCTGCTGAACACCGCAGCCGACTGGTGCAGGAACGATCCCTTGATGACCGACTGCCTCGACCAGTACCTCTGACCCGCCTGACGATGGCTCTGCGGCAGGAGCCGAAACCCCGCAAGGGGTCGCGGGAGCCACAGCTTTCAAATACGAAAGGGGTGTCTTTGTGAACCAAAACGATATCAGCCGCGCCTTCACCGAAAAGGTAGCCGACCTGCTGACCCAGGGCTACCAGATTTGCCCCGGCACTATGAACGGTTCCCAGGGAGAAATTGCCCATGTCGACCTGTGCAAGGGCGAGGAAATCATCCGAGTGCTGCTGGACCACTTCTGCGGCTGCGGCGAAACGCCTGACGGTCTCCAGCTGATTGTAGGCAGGAACACCGACCCCATCCGCATGAACCGCTTCGACGTGCTGGGCAATACCATCTGGAACGGGCATCTGGAGATTCTCTCTGAAATCAGATTCTGTCAGCTCGCCGACAACTACTACACCAACGCGGAGGCCGGCCGGGCCGTTCAGCAAAAGCGCTTCGCCCGCTGGGAAGCGCATCACGAGAGCACACGCCGCGACCTGCCTGACGCTTTCAAATCGGCAGCGCTGAAGTACGTTCGCCGCCAGCCCCGGATGAAAACCTGTAAGCCGGAAGAAATTACCCGCGTTGCCCGCATCAACCGCAGCAGTTGGGGCAAGGTCACGCCGGAACTCTACGGCTACGAAATAGAGGCGCGAGGCAAAACCTTCCAGCTGCTGGCGCCCTGCAAGGGCTGAATGCTTTGAAATAGAGGAGGCGCACCATGACGAATCCGGATTTTGACCTTCCAGCGTTCCTGCTGGACAAGCTCTACGACAACATGGACTGGGACAACGGCTGGACGCTTGCAGACGCTTTCGCCCTGGCCGAGGATATTCGCAAGTACGACGGACTCGATTGCGACCCGCAGGAAATCTTTGAAATCATGCGGGAGTTCCACGAGCAGGACACCGACGGCGAAGACTGAATCCCGCCTGATGATGGCTCCGTGGCAGGAACCGAAACCCCGCAAGGGGTTGCGGGAGCCACAGCTTCCAAATATGCATCGGGAGGATGAACAAAATGACCAACGATACGTTTAAGCCGCAGGAGTATCTCCTGAATGGGTGCCGAGCCTTTTCCGTCTGGGCGGTGATTGAAAATTGGGCCGTGAGTGAAGAGGGCGGACACAACGAGCTGCTGTATGGAAGCAGAGAGGATGCGGCCCGGGTTTTCCAGTCTCAGCTGTCCGTCGAAGCCAACGAGGGCTGCATCGCAGACTGGGGCAGCCGTGCGGATTTTTGCTTTGAACGCAGCACATCCAGCTATGAGTGCTGGCTGGACGGAGATTACAACGGCAATCACTACGAAATCGTTCTGGAGGAAAAGCCTGTGATTCTGGGTGATGTCACCCATTGCGAGGAGCAGTCGGGGAAGAACGAACGTCCGTGATTGCGAGCCAGCAGCAAGCCAAAAATCTTTGAAATCGAGGTGTACCCATGCGCAAAACCATCCGAAAGACCTTCCTGTTGGAAGGCGAGACCGTCACCATGCGCTATGTGAAACAGCTCTGCGGCGAGGAACGCTACCGCCGGATGATCGAGACTGCAAAGGAGAAGTTCTTTGCAGATCCCGCCGCCGAGCTGCTTTATCCCACCCCCGAGGGCTGGCTGACCATCTGGTTTCAGCTGGCCTGAGGCTTCCAAATCGCCGCCGCAGGGCGGCTTTTTCGTTGCCTCACGTCGTAGAGAACATTCATGCGCAGCTCCATGCCGCATCCGGATGACTGCCGGTTCATAAATGCAGCATTGCTTCTGCTGATCCGCTGGAACCGCAGATGCTGAGACCTGCGATTCGACTCAAGGCATTGGTCTGCACAGACCCTTTCATGGTATTCGCACCGCAACGAGGGCCATGTATGTGTTCTGCCTGATGGCTTTCAAATCGTCAAGGCGGGTATTCATCTTCTCAGTCATGAGCATGCTCCTCATCAATCCGTGTGCAGGAATCCTCGCCGAGCACAACGCCCAGCGAGGAACCGCAGTCCCACGAAACATGAATCGTTCCCATGTCATCCACATACAGAACCGTGCCGAGAACACCCGCTTTCAAATCGGGCCGGTAAGGATCGTTCATATGAACCAGTTTAACGCGGCAGCCCTTGGGGTACTGTTCCCGGAGGGCTTTCAGTTGTTCAGGCTTCGGGCTGTTCATGCTGTCCTTCCTCCCGGCGATCACGGCGGCGCTGCGCCTGTCGTTCCTTGTGGGCTTCCATGTCAGCAACGCTCTTGAATGCGGCGTAGCCGGTCAGGTGGCCCATCAGAATGCGTCGAGTTTCCTTGTAATCCGCGCCGCCGAAGCCCATGCGCATCAGCCAGCTGTTGGCATGGTACTTTTCGTTTTCTGAATCGTCCAGCCGCTTGATGCTGATGCGGGAAGCGGTTTCGGCAGTCTTCAGAATCCCCTTGAGCAAGTCTGCATAGGCAGTCCAGCGGGTCGGTTCATCCTCAGCAAAGGGGACGCTGAGAGCAGTCTTTCCGTCTGCAATGCGGAAGCCGCAGATGCAGTCACCTTCGATGGCTTTGAGCATGCGCTCTTCAAAATCCGCTGCAGTCTCGGGCGGGTTCTCCGAAATCGCCGTGATGAAGCTCTCTTCGATGGAAAGCATGCCGTAATCCAGCATGCGGTTGATGAGGTCCTGCTTGCTGTAAAGCATACGCAGAAGGTTAGTCAGCTGACTGACCGTCCAGTTTTCGACTGGCATCGCGATGTCCATCCGGTCAGTTCGAATGGGTTCAGTATCATCAGGAATCTCTTTGGAATCAGCTGGGGCTTCAGGAGCGGCGGGCGCTTCGGAGTCTTCCTCGGCTTCCAGCCAGCCGCGCTCGATCAGCATCGGCTTTACGGTTTCGATCATCGTTTCATCCTCGCAGCCAATTGTGCCATCGCGATTGATGGTGATAGGGCCGACCCGGAAAGCCGCAGAGGGCATGCCCATGTAGGCAGAGGGCAGTTCGATGAGCTCAGAAATCGCCTTGACCATATCCTTGCGGTTCTCAGGGTGCGTGTTCAGTTTCATGGCTAAGCTTCCTTCGTTCTTTGGGGTATGCCATATATCACTCTGAAGCCCCGATAAGTCAAGATAAATCTGCTATGCAAACATCACTTTTCCCAGGGCATCCAGCTGCGTCGGAAATGTCCGCCGCAGGATACCATATTGTAATCCACATCGCGCAGGCCAAGAAAGGAAATGATGCCGGCAGGCGTCAGGTCGTAATGCTTGCAAATCCAGTTCGTGATGAATCGCTTGGGCACGATGTTCGTTCCGAAGCAGTCAACCGAAATGGAAACCGGCTCTGCCACACCAATGGCGTATGCCAGCTGAACCTCCACCCGGTGCGCAAAGTGTGCGCGAACGATGTCCTTTGCGATCTTCCTCGCCATGTAGGCAGCCGAGCGGTCAACCTTGGTGGGGTCTTTGCCACTGAAGGCGCCGCCGCCATGCCTGCAGACACCGCCGTAAGTATCGGCGATAATCTTTCTGCCCGTCACGCCGGTGTCGGCAAAGGAGCCGCCGATCACAAATCGCCCGGTGGGATTGACCAGCACTTTGAAATCGGTGTTCAGGCTATAGCGCTTTGCAGTGTCCTTCATGACCAGCAGCACGATACTGTACACATCCTCGCTGCTGGCATCCTCGGCATGCTGAGTGGAAATCAGGAAAGTATCGATTCGGCGCCTGCCGTAATCGAAGGTAACCTGACACTTTGCATCCGGGCGCAGGCAGGGAGCACCGCAGTCACGCAGGCGTTCCAGTGCTTCGCACGCCAGTACATACGGCAGCGGAAGCATTTCCTTCGTTTCATCAGTGGCATAGCCGAACATCATGCCCTGATCACCGGCACCCATCTTTTGGGCAGCGCCATCCTCATCAACGCCCTGCGCAATGTCCGGGCTTTGGCGGGTAATATTTACGGTGATGTTGTACTTGGGCAGTTCCTCATAGGCACAGTAGCTGAACAGCACATGGCGAGCCAGCGCCTTGCAGTCAGGCTCATGCTTTGAGGTAATCTCGCCAGCAATGCTGACCTCGTAGCCTTTGATCATGCACTCTACAGCCACGCGGCTGTGGCGGTCATGCTTGAGACAGTCGGTCACGATGGCGTCCGAGATCTGGTCGCAAATCTTATCAGGATGTCCGCCGGACACCTGTTCACAGGTAAAGAGCATTCGCTTCTCCTTTCTGCGCATCAGGCGCAATGGAAAAGGGGCAGGATTTTCTCCCGCCCCTGTCTATTTTGCTGAGTATATCATAACACAGCAGGGCTAGCCAGAAACAGTCAGATTTAGTACGGTGTTTCAGGAACTCGGATCATTTTCAGCGCCGTGCGATGCAGATCAAACACATACTTGGTCGAGTAGTTCATCTGAACCGCAATCTGCTCCCAGGTTTTGAAGCACAGATACCGCAGTTCCAGCAGCGTCTGGCACTCAAGATTCTTGACGGCGCTGATTGCCCCACGAATTTCTCTTTTCAAATCCACCAGATGATCGATTTCGGCGTTGATCTCGTTTTCCAGCATGACGATCTTGCAGATCACGTCCTCCAAGCGATGCACATTGCGGGTTCCGCTGGGAGGCACCTCGCTGAGCGTGGATGTTGCCTTGGTGGACAGATCCCGGAGCGAAGATACCTGCTCCAGCTTGCTGTTGATGCGCTGGTCGATTCGGTACGCCTGGGTGAGATATTCCTTTGCGGTCATCTTATGAAGCCTCCTTCTTCAGTCGAGAAAGGATAAGCCGTCCGTCCGCATCCGTCAGCGCTTCGAACCACTGAGAATGGAAAAACCGCTCCAGCTGGCGAAGTTCAACTTCGGCATGGTCTGCGATCATCGGATTTGCTTTGATCCGGGCCTGCACTTTGCGGTAATCCTCCACCGCCTGTTCAACGATGGCGTTCGCCAGCTTCTGCCACGGCTGTACGGCAGGCGCGGATGTCTTTTCTTTCTTTATCCTGTCGCTTATATGGTTGGAAACATAGTGAATCATTTTCTCGCCTCCACTCGTGCGCGGACAGCCCTCATCAGGCTTGCCTGCGATCTGTCTTTTTCAGAAAGGGAACGCATGACATCCTCGTCTACAGTTCCCCGGGTGATGATGTGATGGATGACCACGGTTTCTGCCTGCTGGCCCTGCCGCCAGAGACGGGCGTTGGTCTGCTGATACAGTTCCAGCGACCATGTCAGCCCAAACCAGATCAGTGTAGAACCGCCTGCCTGCAGATTAAGACCGTGACCAGCGGAAGCCGGGTGGATCACCGCCACAGGAATCTTCCCAGCGTTCCAGTCGGCAATGTCCTTGCTGCTTTTCAGTTCGCGCACCTTGAAGCGTTCCTGAATGCGGGCAAGGTCGTGCTTGTACCAGTAGGCAACCAGAACCGGCTTGCCGTTGGCTCCTTCGATCAGATCTTCCAGCGCTTCCAGCTTCCGTTCGTGGAAGAACACTGTGTTTCCGTCAGGCGTGTAGATTGCTCCGTTTGCCAGCTGACACAGCTTTCCAGTCAGAGCAGCGGCATTCACAGCATCGATTTCCACGCCGTCGAGTTCGGTCACCATCTTGCTTTCCATGGCTTCGTAAATCTCGAATTCGCTGCTGTCGAGACTGACTGGAACTGTGTTCATGACGCATTCCGGCATTTGGAGGTAATCGGTGCTTCGCATGGAGATGGTGATGTCTCCGATGCGGCGATAGATCTCGCGTTCAGCGCCGGCACGCGGCTTGTAGGAAAACACATGCATACCATTGCGTCGGTCGGGTTCAAAAAACTGTTCGCGGTAATGTGTGATGAATCGTCCGAGACGCTTGCCCATGTCCAGCACACGGAACTCGGCCCAGAGATCCATCAGACCGTTGCTGGAGGGTGTGCCGGTGAGTCCAACCATGCGTCTGACACCGGGGCGGGCCTTCATCAGGCTTTTGAATCGCTTGGACTGGTGGCTTTTGAAGGAGGACAGCTCATCGATAACAACCATGTCGTATTGCCACGGGATGCCGCTTTCTTCGATCAGCCACTGCACGTTTTCACGGTTGATGATGTGGACGAAGGTTTTCTGGCGGAGTGCCGCCCGACGCTCGGCGGCTGTTCCCACAGCAACCGAGTAGGTCAGGCCTTTCAGATGATCCCACTTCTGAATCTCTGCCGGCCATGTGTCTCTTGCTACACGGAGAGGGGCGATCACCAGCACTCGGTGAACAACGAAGCTGTCGAGGCACAGATCGAAGAGCGCTGTTAAAGTGATGACGGTCTTGCTGAACCGAGGCCCATATCCAGAAGAACCGCTGCTTCGGGGGTATTCAGAATGAAATTAACTGCGAAGCGCTGGTAGTCATGGGGTACGAACTTCATGAGGCATCACCTCCTATCGCAAAGAGCTTATTCCAGCGGGCATGGAGCTGAGCGTGTTCACTTTGGGAACTCAGGATCAGAATGTTATAGGGTTCGTTGTTTCGCTTATTGCCGTCGATATGGTGAACAACTTCCCCGGTAACAAGTGGGCGTCCGAGAATAGCTTCGGCGACCCGTCTGTGTTCGTGCCGCCCGTAGGACTTTCGATAGGTTGCACACTCGCCGATATCGACTTTGGCTTCGTGAATCTTCCTTCGTACTTCAGACGTCATGCGGGTAGGATTGAGCTGCTTATTGATCCTGCTCATGTTTTCACTCATGTGCGTGTAGTCCTTGAGTGCCGCATAACCGTCAGCGTTGTGAGCCTTGGAGCTGAACTCGTTCAAGCACTCTCGGCTACAGAAATTGTGTCGGTGGATCTGACTCGGGTAACGGAGCAGCTCCTTTCCGCAGCGGTCACATTTGATGCTCAATTTCATCAATGATACCTCCGATCTGGTCTGGGTTGTCGACGACGTACACCTTGAAGCCGAGTGCCTCAAGCTGTCGCTTTCGCCTTTTTTGCAATGGGCGGAGGGTTTTTCCCGGAGCTTTGAGCTCAGCAAAGGCGAAGTGTCCACCCGGAAGAAGGATCACCCGATCTGGAACACCGTCGAGACCAGGGCTGACAAACTTTGGAGCCAGACCGCCCATCAGTCGAACTGCGGAGGTGAGTTTTTTCTCAACATCTCGCTCTTGCATGCTTTTTCACCTCTTGGTGCAGGTCGTGATGGTCGTTTCCAAAACCGCTCTATAGGGCATTTGGGGGCTTAATTTTGACTATAGGGACTTTTCAGATAATGACCTGCACGACCTGCACATTTTCTGTTCAGTGGGTTATGTCAGGAAGTCCGGAAACTCATCCCGGGGATCTGCGCCAAGAGGATTCAGCTTGATACCATTGACTACCATGCCGCTGCGCGTCTTCTGACGGATGAAACCTTCGCCTTCGAGGGCTGTGTAGAAGTCTGTGGTGCTGCGCACGTATTCGCCGTTTGATGCACTGAAGGTGCGATAGGCAGAATACAGCTCACCGGACTTGGCAATAAGGCCGTCGGCGATCTCACAGCATTCGTCCAGGAAGTGTCCAAGCCAGTCGTTTTCAGCCTTGTAGGTGGCAATAGCCTCTTCCACACAGGCAGGGAACGGAATCTTGAAGCCCAGATCAATGGCTTGTAAAGCACCTTCGATCATCCACTTCATCACGGCTTCACCGGCGTTCTCACACAGGTATTCCGTGTAGTTTTTGATATCGGAGCTGCCTTCAATCTTAGCCTTGAAGGGAATGACGATCAGTCGACGCCAGATACCCGTGTCCTTTGCGCCTACCTTTGGAAGGTGATTCGTGTAGAGTACCAGTGTATGGCTGGGCGTAAAGCTGAAGGGGTCTTTGTATTTCTTTTCTGCGAACACAGCGTCCGTGGAGCACAGCTGTTTTACAATACTGGTATTGAGCCGGGTACCCTCCTCGAGCTCGGCGGCGATAAGAAGCCGCTTTCCCTTGGTTTCAGCTATCTCGGGTTTCACATTTCGCTTGCAGTTCATGGTCAGGGAATCGGCAGAAATATTTCCGCTGTAGCTGCCCATGACTCGAGATAGAGTGTTCCAGAAGGTGGATTTACCGTTGCGACCGTCACCGTAGGCAATGATCATGGCTTCGAGAAAAACCTGTCCAACGCACACGATACCGGCGACGCGCTGCACATACTGAATCAGCGCCTTGTCACCGCAGAAGAAGGTGTTCAGGGCATCCAGCCAAATGTCCATGCCCTTGTCGCTGGGGCTGTAGGCGGTCATTTTGGTAATGAAGTCATCCGGGTTGTGGTCGCGGATACCCGTCAACCCTTTGCGGAGATCGTAAGTGTGCTTGGGCGTACAGAGCAGGAACCAGTCTTTGTCCAGCAGGCCCGGCTCGATCTCCAGCACAGGATGCGCTTCCTTCAGTGTGGCTGTGATGTTCTTGGATTCCCGACGCTTGAGGACAAAGCTGTGATAGCTTTCGGCCTTGAGGTATGCCATGAAGGCATTGCATTGATCACCCTCCATCATGGATTCGGCTTTTTTCTTGCCGTGCTTGGAGAGCAGCTCCTGTGCACCGGTTTCGGTAAGAGCTTTGACAGCTTCTGCCATTGCGGCTTCTGCTTCTTCCAGCTGCTTGTCTGTCAGCGCATGAGCCACCGCTTGTGCGCCCGGTTTTGTTTCCTGCCAGCAGGAACCGTCGTATCGAATGTAGTCGGTCGCTGGAGAGTAGCGTAGCTCCTGTCCAAAGAGGTACCCAGCAAACGAGCCTGGCCCACATCGGTACGGTCGGGCGGATCGTACTTGAAGCCGCTGCTGCGTTCGGCGTTCCATTCCTCGGGCGGCACATAGTCCTCTTCTTTGGAAATCCGCTGGTAGAAGTTTTGGGCACTGCGCCAGATGGTTTTGAGTTCGTCATCGCCCAAAGGCGGTTCACACTTGACGGCGCATTTCAGAAATGCCTGATAGGCCTCGTCCGTATCACCGAATCGCTTGAGCACACGGCCTGCAAAGTGGGACATCGTGCTGTTGCGACTGCCTTCGGGAATGGTGTCGGTGTAGGGGTTGTCCAGATCCCAGAAGGAGTCATCCTCGGTATCCGGGTAGTACATCTCCAGGCACTCATTCAAAGTGATCGTGCCAGGATAGAACTCCACATGGGCATCCGGCGTGCCGAAGAAGAAGTGGGCAGCGTCCTCCGCCCGGGTGTCAAAGTACGGGAATACCTTATGGGCCAGCTTGGCTAGGCGCTTGTACTCTTCGTGGTCGGTAATTGCATCCGTGAGAAGGATGCAGTGAAACTTGGGACGGGGTGCTTTGCCGCGTTTGGGCTTCATGTGGTTGCGGCTGTAGTGGATACCCAGCGGGACATCCGGGAAAGCCCTACGCACATCTTCCGGCGTGACCCATTCATCCGGGTTGTCCGAGCTATCGTTGTCACAGTCCTTGCACAGACAGTTGGCGGAGACGAAGTTGGCAGTATTGCGGTAGTTGTTTTTAAACCGGGCAACCACATAGTCCCGGACGACCGCGGCCTCCAGCGCTTCCTTGCTGGTGATCGGCTGCTCATTGGGATAGATGCAGTTGCTTTCGATGCCGGTCACGTTGGCGCAGAACAGGCTGAACGTGCCATTGTCGGTGGAATTCATACCTCCACCTCCTCGCAGTCAGTTGTGAAATAGCGGATGGGCATGCTGCGGGACTCGGCTTTGCGGATCTCCTGAGCCATGCCCTTTGAAATGCGGTCACCGCCACCCGGGCTCCGGGCAAACACCCACAGCTCGGCGCATTTGGTGAGCATGATGATGCCCATGAAGATGCCGTTCTCGCGCTCTTCCGACACAGCATCGTCCATGAACTGCGGGAAGAACAGATGCGGTGCAAACGGAGCATAGCCCCGGTCTACGGCAAATCGGCAGTATCGTCGGGCATTTTCGATGTTCGTCTGCTCGTTCCCGGAGAAGGGAGAGCAGATGAACACCAGCGGGCGGAACTTGGCCTTGCGCTCTTCAGCTTCTATGTTCGTGAGCGCTTCATAGGTGGTCGGGTCGTAGTAACCCTCATGGTTGAATTTGCTGACGCTCACGAATCACGCATCCTTTCCATCAGCATCTCGCTGCAGTCCTTGCACAGCACATCGGTGTCCTCGAGCGTGCCCTTGCCGTCCGCAAAGACGTCGGTCAGATTGACCTGCATCTCGTCACCGCAGCAGGGACAGCGCGTGAAGACGTTGTCGCTGCGGACTTCCACGCGCACACAGACACCGGGAGCCAGCGTTGCCTTGACAAAAAACATGTGGGAACCCTCCAATCTTTGGGGCAAATGAATATGCCCTCTACTTCCTTTGGAGAGTTGAGGGCCTGTTTGAACGAAAAGTAGTAAACTTTTTTCCCTGATATAAAATCAGGCATTATGGATGAGATGGACAATGTTTTGCAATGAGAGCATTGTTTCAACTTCACTCATTAAATTTCAAACAAAAAACTTGCTTAAAATCGAATTTTGGGGTATACTATTCCCGAGAGGAGGTGTTTCTGATGAAGCTGCTGCGCGTCAGGGCAAGTCATTTCAAAAACTGTCAGGACAATACCACCATTGATTTGGTAGCCAAGTCGAAGAAAACAACTGAGAATAAAGAGTACGAGCTTCAAGAAATCGCTGAGGACTTGTTTGTGTACAGCGTAGGCGCTTTCGTTGGCAAGAATGCGTCCGGCAAGACGACCGCTCTGGAATTGCTTGAGTGCTGTTATGATATTCTGAGTGAGTTCCGGCTCGAAAACAAACATTACAGCTATGAGGGTGTGCAGCTGGAGATCATCTTCTATCATGAGGGATACATCTATAAATACACGACAGAGCTGAAATCAGACCAGACGCTTGGCAACAGGGCAACCTTCGCCAACCAGCACATCTACAAAAAGAAATACTACAAAACGAAAATCAATTCCATTTATGCAGAGGATGATTTCGTCGAATCGAAAAACCTGGGCGAACTGCCGGAAGATACAGCCAGTACCTTCTTTGTTTTGAAAAAGAAGCAGGTGTCCGCTGTTTTCTTCGACAGCGAGGGCAAGGGCGCGGATACCTATCAGATGGTGTTCCGTTTGCTCAAGACGTACAGGATTCCGGATGAGGTGCTCTCTGTAATCATCCGCATATTCGACGGCAACATTCAGCGTATTCAGATGGAGGATGAGCACAATTACCGCGTCTGCTTCTGCAATCAGGAAACTGTGCTGTCCGATAAAGAGCTGCTGCACATGCTGTCCAGCGGCACCACCAAGGGCATCCTGCTCTATACGATGGTTGTTGCATCGCTTCAGCAGGGCTTTGATCTCCTGATCGATGAGGCGGAGGCGCATTTTCACAAGACGCTTGTCGAGAACATGCTCAGCCTTTACATGGACAAGACGGTCAACAGGCATGGCGCAACGCTGCTGTTTTCAACGCACTATTGCGAAGTGCTTGACCTTTTCAACCGGCAGGATAACATTTGGGTATGCCAGGCAGACACAAAGATCGCAGTGAAGAACATGTACGAGTCTTTCGACGTGCGATCCGGTCTGCTCAAGAGCAAGCGCTTCTACAACAATGCTTTCCAGACTGCCGTCAACTACGAGGAACTGATGAATCTGAAAAGGAAGTTGATGAAATGAAGCTGCTGATTATGTGCGAAGGCCCTAATGAGCTCAAAATCATCAACATCCTTCTGGAAAATGAAAAACTGAAGTTTACATCCGATGATTTACTGGGCTTGGTTCCGTATCATGCTCGCCAGATAAAGTCTTCCGGCGCAGTAAAAGCCGCCCTGAATCTGTATCCGGATGAAGTCCATATCATGCGTGTTGGAGACGTCATGAACGAAGAACTGAAAATACCAACCGAGTACAAGGACAAAATAACGTCGATTGAAAAGTATTGCACCAAGCCGGAGCTGGAAATGTTGCTGATCCTTTCAGAAGAACTGGCGGATGAATATGAAAAAGTCAAATCGAAAGTGAAGCCCAAAGACTTCGCCAAAGAGCATATCCGCTGTGGCAGGAAAAAGTACGACAACAGTACAGCGTTTTATGGAAACTATTTCGGAGCAGACTGCGAAAAGCTGGTTACCGCCATCCGCGCCTACAATCAGCATAATGGTTCACACAAGAAGGATGAACATTACCTTGCGGAGCTTTTGAAATAGTCGCATAATACCCTCCCGGATTGAAGTCACTTTCTCTTTTCAAGAAGGAAGCGCATCAGATTCCGGGAGGGTGCGTTTTGTGCCCTGAATTCAAAGCAGCGCCCCTTTCTCCGGCATGGAGCAAGGAGCGCTTTTGCTCAGCCTGGCAGTCAGGCCATACGCACTACTGTATATCCCATCGGTGTTTGAACCAGCATCTCCGGATCGTACAGCACCTTCATGTATTTGTCCGCCAGATCATCCGGCAGGTCGGTCAAGTCCTCTTCGCCCAATCCGCAGAGGAAGAATGTGCCGAAGATCGCATTGCCGGGCGCGACTATCCGGTTGAAAGGCAATTTTCGGAGCAGCCCCTCTTCATTGCAGATCAGCCCGATCCTGTTCTGCCACGGATAGGTGACTTCAATGTAGCCGCCTACGATGCTTTGCAGGTTTTCAAGGGTGTGGTTAATGTCGGCCTTGCGCGGATGTTTTCCGGGTTCAACAATCAGCACTTTCATTTCGTAGCCTCCTCTGCCAATGCAAAGATGTTGTCGACGGTGTCCTCGTACAGCAGATTCGCTTTCTCGCTGTAACGCTGGATGAGCAGCTTTCGTCCGGGCAGCGTGGTTGTCAGGGTGAAGCCATCGCGCAGCCGGACAACCATGCATTTCTCCGTGTTGACGGTCGCCAGATGCGCTCCTTCGGGCAGCTTCAGAATGTCCTTGTAGGTCATGGATTGAAACTCCTTTCCTGTTTGGGGTAGTGTCATATACGCTCTGTTTTGTCGAAATAGCAAGCTCTGTTACCGAGATTGATTAGTCTTTTTTGTAGAACTGTGTTTCGTAACCATCAGCCCGCAGAATCAGTCCCTTGGCCCATGGCGGCGTTCGACCCATCTGCTCACAAATGGCATCAAGGGATGTGTCTGGACGGCATTCAATGATGATTTCGTCATGGACATGTGCCACGATGTTGCAGCATCGCAGCGTTTTCAGCGCATAGCACAGGATGTCACGGCTCAAGGCTTGAACGATGTTTTCCACGAACTTCGGGCCATAGCTTTCAAGGCGCTCCCACTTTTTTGTGCCACCGATGCCCTCATAGGTAACAGACTCGCCGCCGAACTTGTTCTCGCCGATCCGGGGCTTGACGTAGGCCAGCCGCCTGCCTGAGGGTAGACAGGTAAACAGGAAGCCACTCTCGTACACAAAGTGGATTCCGTGTGTTTCTGTAGGAACCTTCTGGGAGACTGTCTTTTTTACTGCTTCGTCCACTTCCCACCAAAGCTGAGTGATGTTAGGGTTGGATGCCCGCCATGCGTCCACAAGCGGTTTCAGTTCTTCTTCCGGGATGCCCATTTCCAGAGCACCCATGGCTTTGAGGGCACCGACGGATCCGCCATAGCCGAGTGCCAGTTCAGCGATTTTTCCCTTCTGGCGGAGGTGGCCGTTGATACCGTGCTTCTGTACAGGCACATGAAACATCTGGGATGCGCTGGCACAGTAGATGTCGCCGCCATTCTTGAAAACATCCAGACGCCACTGCTCACCAGCCATCCAAGCGATGACACGGGCTTCGATGGCGCTAAAGTCTGCTACGATAAACTTGCCGCCCTCGTAAGGGATGAAGGCGGTGCGGATCAGCTCAGAAAGCACATCAGGCACAGAATCGTACAGGGATTTAAGGGCAACATAGTCACCGTTTCGCACCAGCCCACGGGCCTCTTCCAAATCATCCATGTGGTTCTGGGGCAAATTATGAAGCTGTATCAGCCTGCCCGAAAACCGACCAGTACGATTTGCGCCGTAGAACATAAACATGCCGTGTGCGCGACCGTCCTCACAGACGCATTTCTGCATGGCCTGATATTTGCGCACAGAGCTTTTCGCCAACTGTTGCCTCAGAAGTAGCGCTTCTGCCAGATCCGAAGGCGCATTCTTAAGCAAGGACTTGATGTCTTTTTTGCCAAGGGATTCGACTTCCATGCCGTGTTCTGCAAGCCATGCCTTCATCTGTGTCACGGAGTTGGGGTTCTCCAAGGCAGTCAGCTTCTGCATCTTCTGGGTCAGCTCTGCGGAGGACTGCGCGTCGATCTGAATGGCATGATCGACCAACGGCATGTCCAGTCGAATGCCACGGTCGTTGATTTCTTGATCCAGATGGTACTCGTCCCACACAAAGTCCGGTACAGGGAATCGTGATAGCTTCTCCTGAATTGACATCTCGGTTTCTACATCGCGATGGTTGTAGTACTTGAACATGGCCCATTTCTCCGGTGCATCTGAGGGCCGGTTGCGCGTTCGGCCTCCGTTGGTTTTCGTGGAGGCACAGGGCTGGCAGAAATACTTGATGAGATCTTTGCCCGCATCCAGCTTTTGTTTTTCCAGCTGGAGCACAGCACCCACGCCGGCAAGGGACAGCGGAAGTCCAAGGTAAGCTGACCAGATCATCGAGCAACGCCACTGTTCCGGATCCAGATAGTTGCCGGAGGGCAGCCCAAGATAGCGAGACAGGCACACACGTTCAAAGCTGGCGTTGAAAGCCCATTTGACAACCGTGGGATCGTCCAGAGCAACAAGCACATCATCTGGGATGCTTTCGCCGCAGGTCAGATCGATCACCCGCACAGGCTGCCCGTCGAAGCTGTAGCCGAACAGTAGAATCTCGAAGTCAGGAGCCTCCACATAACGGTAAACGCCAGACTTGCCGATGTCGGTACTGCTGTATGTTTCAAGGTCAATAGATAGCGTTCGCAAAAATATACCCCCAATAGGACGCAAGGCGGCAGATTGCTCCGCCGCCCGTTTCGTATGAATTAAGACAGGAAATCCTCATCGTCGAGGGTCTCGAATTCAGAGGAGGCGTTGGTGCGGCCACCCAGCGGCTCTCCGTCCTTCACCTTCTGGATGTTGCCCAGCCCGCATGCGACGCCCTTATTGCCGTTGGTGTTAAAGGCATAGAAACTCAGGGAAACATGGGCGTACACACCGGAGTACACTTCGCTACGGTCGAGGATCGGACGCACATGCTTGTCCACGATCTGAGGTGCGGTCTTGCTGTTGGCATTGACGAAGTAGCAACCCGCATAAGCATCATCGTCGCGCTCGGTATCACCGTCGCGCAGCGGCAGCTTCAGAGCTCCCTTCGGCGGCGTCTTACCGCCGAACTTGCCGATGCCTTCCTTGATGGCGCACTCGATGGCGGCGTTGATGGCGCTGACCGTTTCGGTGTCGGTCTTGGGGATGATGATGGAGCAGCTGAACTTGGGATCGTTGCCGTTGATGGACTTGGGTTCCCAGACGTTAGCGTAGGAAAGACGGACGAGACCAGTGACAACCTTGGTATTATTCTGCTTTGCCATAATTACTTTCCCTCCTGAATGTCTTTGAATTCGGTTTTGACGTTAGTGATCGCGGGACGCTTGTCCGAAGCGGGCACCAGTGTGGGTTTACCGGCGGGCTTCACAATCAGCCCGCCCAGAATGCTTTGGAACTCTTGCTTGCCCATGAGCTTTTCCATTTCGGTCAGCGGGAGCAGCGATTTCCTGAAAATGTCGTGATAGCCAGCCTCATTGGCGGCAGCGATCACGGCCTGTTCATCGGAATACTTGCGGACGGAGCGACCTTCGACCACCTTCCAGCCACGCCACTGCTTGCCTTGGTTGAGGGCGGTATCCTGCGCATAGGCCATGACCTCATTGGCCCAGCTGGTCAAATCGTAGAGTTTGTCCAGAATTTCCTCGATTTCCGCATCCGTGAGCAGCGGTGGTCGTGCGAACTCGTACTGAGCCAGCCGCAGCTTTTCTTCTGTCCGGGCACGGCATTTGACTGCAGCCTTGCAAAAGGTACACCATTGGCCGGGCAGGTATTCGCCCTTTCCCTCGTGGGCTAGCTTGGCCTTTGGAATCAGCTCGTCTTCAGCCCATGCCTTGAGATCGGCGACGGAGATCGTCCATGTACTGATGTTCTCACGCCTGGGCTGGTAGATGCTCATTGCCACCTCGTCGATGTCGTACAGGGTGTCGTAGATCCGAAGGGCACCCAGTGCGTAGAGCATCATTTGGGGATTGTGTTCAGCTTCCACCAGCACACCCTGTCCATATTTGAAGTCGATCACATGGAGTGTATGGTCGGCAATGATGATGCAGTCGCCGGTACCGAAGCCGTCCGGCACATAGCAGCTGAAGTCCAGTCGCTGCTCAATGTTGACGATTGGGTCAGCGCAGTGCTGACTGGCCTCCGAGATGGTTTCCAGCACAAACTGCACATAGTTGTCGGTGTGGGTATCCATCTCATCGCAGTCATACTTGGAGATTGGCTTGCGGGACTGGCGTTTCAGCGCCCGGCGGAGCTTGTGCTCACACAGAGCATGGGCAGCGGTGCCCTCGGCAGCAGCCTCGGTTTCACGATCCTCGAACTCCAGCTCCAGCTGAGCTGAAGGCGGACAATTGAGCCATCGGTGAGAGGACGAGGCTGACAGGATTGCATGCTTGGAAGGGGGCATCAGAGCACCTCCGCTTCGTGAAGCAGGTCGGCGTAGCATGCCGGATCCACCTGACTGAGCTTGTCTGCGCCGTACTTGCGGATTAGGAACTGCACCTGTGAAGTGTGTCCCTCTACAGACTTCTGGGCCAGAACCTTGCGTACTTCCTCCAGCGTCAGCTGCTTGGCGGCGGGCTTGTTTTCCGCTGCGGGTGTCGGTACCTCAGCTGCCTTCTCAGACTCACCGGAGCTGAACAACTCCCGCAGCGTTTCAGAAACACCGATAAGGGTCTCGCCGCATTTGCGCAGCTCGGCAATGGCAGCATCGAGTTCGGACATTTTGCTCATCAGGGGTACCTCCTTCACATTTTTCCTGTTCAACCAGTTGTGCCAGATTGCGGGCCAGCCGACGGGATACATTGGAAATCTCCATCAGAATGCCAATGGCCTCCGGGGGGATTGCCGTCCGCTGACCGGGTTTGACTCTTGTTTCCATCATTCTTGCCTCCGTTCCGAGGATGATTGCTTGCGCCCCTCACTTCCTTTGGAAAAAAGCCCCTGCGTTTGAACGAAAAGCTCAAAACTTTTTGAAAAAAACTTAGTGAAGCAGATCTTCCAGCTCGGCGCGGTGTGCCCGAATGAAGGCATCCATCTTCTTGATGCGGTAATTGAGAGTGGATTGGGATTTGATGCCCAGTACTTGAGCAATCTCGCGTTCGGTGTAGTTTTCAGCCCGGAGCTGGAACACACGAGCGCCATCCGGAATCAACTTGTCCAGTTGGCGGTAAAGCTCCTCAAGCAGAAAGCGATCAGCGACAACTTCGTCAAAACTGGGTGATGCGTTGTTGATGTCGGGGGTTTCACGTTCCAGTTCCGGCCCAAAAGCCTTGTGCATAGAAATGAAACGATGTCCTTCCTGCTGCCATGGGCAGCTGGCACAGTCGCCGGAACACAGTTGGTAGTTGCTCTGACCGCACTTGCCGTCACGACGTGCGAGGAAACGTTCCTTTTCATTAGGCCGGGCAAACGCCTTGTACACTTCCTCAGTTACAGGGATCAGTTCATGGTTGACCTTGATGTAGCGCTGTTTCATTTTCTCGTCCTTTCCGCGCCGACATCCCAATGGGCGGAGGACAAGAAAAGGCCTGTGGCACAGCGGCACACAGACCCGGCGCGACAAAGCGCACTAAGGTAAGGGTACCGAAGTGCCGACTCCCGCGATTATCTCGCGAAAAGGCATCTTCGTATCCTCGGCCCTTAATGCATGTCGGGCTTTGAATGTAAAATTAATGAGGGAAAGAAAAACCGGAGCAAACCGATCAGAAACACGATCTCACGCGGAAATCGGTTCTTGATGGTTCACTCCGGCAAATAGGTGGCTCATTCTATCTATTTTTGCCTGTTCAGCAGCACTGAACGGCGCGGTGGCCCCTGGACTCGGTAGTGTGCTGCTTCATGGCAGCGTTGTATGTCTGGCAGTCTATGTGCTGGTTTGGCCTTCGATCTTGTGTGCTGTCATAGCTCCCACATCGAGCAAGACCTTATGCCCACATGTCAGGCAGATCTGACTGATGTGGCCGTGTGGAATATCGTCATAAATGAAGCTCACTGGCTTCTCACAGTATGGGCATTTTGGCTTGCCCTTGAGCTTGAACTGTCGCATGTCGCCAACAGTGTACACATGCTTGAGAACTATTGCTGCCACTTTACATCCCTCCTCATGGCCATGGATACAGATTGATTCCTCCTTCTTTGAGTGGTATCGTGGTTGGTCAGGAATACATCATGCCGGGCATCTTAACCTCATGGCGACCATCATCCGGCATGTGCAGGTCACCCATGAGGGAAGCAGCGTAAATGGAATGCTTGCCGAATCTGGAACGGATTTCGTCCACGCAGTCTTCCAGGCATTGGCGGCGGCGACGCTTTTCTTCATCGACAAACAGGTTAAGCTGGACGGGCTGATCCCGAGGGACGAGGTCATAAGTGGACACACATACTGCCCTCACAGGATTGTTCCAGCGGTAGTTGTCAAGAGACTGGATCCGGGCGGCCTGTGCAATCTCCATAGGGCTCTGCGTGGGAAATGGCATCCTGCTTTGCTTGGCAAGGCCATAGTCGATCTCACTCTCGCGGATGTATATCTTTTGTCGATGGGCTTATTACGTGTACCCAATTGGAGGGATCATGATGGCTCAGGCACAGCCGCAGTACAAAAGAGTGTATGTTCAAGTGGATGTAGTGTTTTCACCAGACGGTCAGATGCTTCCGCGCGCTTTGGTATGGCAGGACGGTAAAAGATACGAGATCGACAGAGTGCTGGACATCCGTCCCGCACATGCTGAAAAGGCTGGTGGACAGGGAGATCGCTACAAGGTCAAGATGAAAGGTTTGGAAAAACAGCTCTTTTTCGAGCACAATACAGATGCCAGCTCCTTTATGGTAGGACGCTGGTTCGTCGAGGGACGAGCATAACGGAGGTAGACAAATGGCAAAGATTGTCGACCGAGGAAGGACGGTTCAGATCCTTCAGTTCGTGCGTGAGTTTTCGTGCGTACATGGATTCGGACCGACGATCCGCGAGATTGCGGAAGGCGTCGGCCTGCGATCAACCTCCACCGTTGTCGGCTATCTGGACAGGATGACGCGGGACGGACTTATTACTTCGATTCCGAGTATCCCACGCAGCATCCGTGTGGTTGAGCAGAATCTGACCGAGGACGCCTGCGAGGATGGCAGCTCACTTGTATGCTGCAAGTTCAAATTTCCCGAGGGTACTTATCCCATGAGCATCATTGCGATGGTGGCTGACGGTGACCGGAACAACATGGTTCCTATTCAGGCTGAAAAAGCGGAAATCCTACGAACAAGTGGCAAGCATACCGAATTAGCGAGGTGAACAGCATGGAAAACACGACAAGGCGGCTACCAGCTCGAAACGCACGACGGTGTGCATTTACCGGCTACCGGCCATACAAGATGCCCTTTGGCTATGATGAAGAATCGCCGCTTGGGCTGGACTTCAAGAAGCGCCTGCGCGAAACCATAGAGGTATTGATCCTGCAAGGGTACAAACACATGATTTCTGGCGGTGCACAGGGCATGGATATTATGGCTGCAGAAACCGTCATCGACTTGCAAAAGGACTATCCGGATGTTACACTTGAGATAGCAATTCCCTTTGAAGATCAGGCGAAGAAGTGGCCCGAGGAGTACAGGACGCGGTGGCAACGGTGTATTGACGCAGCAGATATGCTGACCGTCGTTTCGCATAAGTACACTAAGAACTGCCTGAACGCCCGCAACCGTTACATCGTGCAGCAGGCCGATCTGCTGCTGGCCTGCTTCGATGGGAAGGAAGGCGGCACCAAGAATACGGTCGAGTACGCACGGCGATTCGGTTGCCCTGTGTGCCTGATCCCGCCAGTCAAGACGCCCAAATCCGCATAAAGAGGTGGCTCGCATGTGTGGTCGATACTACATTGCCGAAGATGACGTGACTGAAGAGATGGCTCGTATCATCGAGGAGATCAATCGGAAGAAAACCCCAGAAGGGATGAAAACCTCCGGCGAGGTTTTTCCATCCGACATAGTACCCGTACTTGCGAATAGCCGCCATCAGGATGTACAGCCCTTCGCCATGCACTGGGGCTACACTTTCCCGAACAGCAAGCCGGTCATCAATGCCCGTGCCGAAACTGCTGCCATCAAGCCGATGTTCAAAGATGGCATGAAGCAGCGGCGATGCTTGATTTCCGCCAGCAATTATTTCGAGTGGGAGCGCCGCCCGGACGGTAGAAAGGTGAAGTATGCCATTCGCCCGGAGCACTCTAGTATGTTGTACCTGGCAGGCATCTACCACCTGGAAAAACACGAGAACGTGATCGTCCCGGCGTTTACTGTCCTGACCCGCGAGGCTTCACTAGGAATCTCGTTTATCCATGACCGGATGCCGGTTATCCTGCCATCGGAAATCATCACCGACTGGCTGGACAGCCGCAATGATGCTGTTGAGGTCGTCCAGGCGGCGATGCTGGATATGGAATACCAGCCTGCGTAACCTCACCATATCAAAAGAGCCCGCCGAGCTGGCGGGCTTTATCGTTAGTGCAGGAGCTCCTCCAATTCAGCACGATGTGCGCGGATGAGGTCGTCCATTTTCCTGATTCGCGGGTTCAACGTAGATTGCGAGATACCCCCAAGGGCCTGTGCAATTTCGCGTTGAGTGTAGTTTTGCGCCCGCATCTGAAAGACCTTTGCGCCGTCAGGGATGACCTCGTCGAGCTGACGGTACAGTTCCTCCAGCAGCAGTTTGTCGGCAACGACATCCTCCATACTGAGGGCGGTGTTGCTTAAGTCGGGTGTTTCCTTCTCACATTGATCGCCGAGCACCTTGTGAAGTGAAAGCATCCTGAAGCCTTCCTGATACCAGCGGCAGGTCAAACAGTCGCCGGAACAGCGACGGTAATCAGGTTGCCCACATTTCCCATCACGTCTGGCGTTATAGCGCTGCTTGTTCCTGTAATGCCTGTCAAATTCTGCCGTCTCATGAGAGACCGCAACAGAGGCCTTACCAATGCAGATATACTCGTTTTTACCGTTTTGAACCTTGCTTTGCCTGTTTGTCATGACTGACCTCCATCGATTTCTCGAAACGGAGGCAGTTCACAGACAGCTTAAGGTATCAAAACCAAACCGCAGTCCGGATGGATCGCTCCGTTTCGGATTGCAGCTGCCTGTTCAGTAGTCAGCTGTGAGTGCTGAATTGTTATGGGACACAAAGCACTGAACCACCACTGGCCAAGTGGTGTACTTGTGACCCGTTCGGGATGGCTCTTGTATTTACAATCGTGAATTTCAAATTGACATTTGCAGAAAATCCATTTATAATGGTGATAGACGATTTCTTCACGATTGCTTACCTAACCCGCAAAATCATGATAGCAAATTGCTCTTTTGAAACCTCGGACTGATTCGGACTTGCTCGGACTGTGGCGTACCAGAAGGAGTGGTGAATTTGACACTCGCGGAGTACCTAAACATGACCCAACCGTTCTATGCGGAAGGCGCTGAGAGTGCAGATTTTCTCATTCGCCTATTTGAATTAGCCGTAAAAGACGAAGTATCGGATATTTGTTCCGCACTGGACCTCTCTAGGGACTTTGTGGGTCGGCTTTGCACGGGGAAGAAGAGCATGCCGGCGAGTTCGGCTGGCTTTATGACCAGCAATTTGGATGAGAAAAAAATAAAAGTATTTTATCGCGAGCATACAACGGATGCTGCGGTCAGAATATTGGCTCCTCAAATTCGAGAAAAGCTAGGAATTGCGTGCAAAGATTCTATCCCGTCGGTCTCGAATGCGTGCGCTGAGGGATTTATTAATATCCTGGTTGAATGCGCAACGAAACAGAAAAAGGTGGAAAAAAGCGTGCCCGATAACATATCAGACACGCTTCAAACTATAGAATCGCTGATTGGCACGCTTCCTAAACCGCCCGTTCAGGAGCCGCCGGATACGCCGCGAGAAGATGAGAAAGCATATATTTCAGAGCTATGTTTGGCTTATGCGGAACACGAAAAGAAAGAAATCACAGAAGGGTCTATCGCAAGCTATCCTGCCTACGCAGAAGACCTGAAACAGAGACGGATAGATTATTTTGCTGCGGAGGCGGTTAATAGAGGCCTGCAAGAACTGAAGAGCAAGCATCTTAGAGGACAGTTTGATGTTTTGAAGGACGAGATGCTTACTGGTGTTCGTGGGACAAGCCTAAGAAAGTATGATGATGGATACGAACGTATGCTTGAGGTTATGGATCGAGCTGTCATCGTTCCCTTGTCGCAGTACATCCTGTCCCAATCGCCATACTGGATCAGCAACCACATCAGAATGGGCGTTTGCCATTATCTGGTTAATGACCAAAAGCTAAGGTGGGTGGCATCAAAATGACAGAGTTGCTTGGATCAGAATACGAAATGGCGTTACGTTACTTGCTCTTGCTGAACAAAGCAGCTGCTATTTCGTGTGAGCAAGTATGTTCCTTAGATTATATGGCAACGTATGCCGATGATTTTGGGCTGGAGTATGAGAACATTAATGGCTGTAGTCCGTATCGATTCGGCGAGTATCCTATCCGTAGATGCCGAGCAGATGAGGTGCTCAGACAATTGGTCTTAAGAGGCTTGGTTGAGGTCGATGCCACAAACGACGGATTGGTTTATAGAATAAGCTCTGCTGGAACAGCTTTCTGCCGTAGGCTCCACAGTGTCTATGCAACTGATTATAGCTTGTGCGTGGCTATGGTGTTGGGAAAATACGGGAGCTATGATGCTGATCGGCTTAATGCACTGGTGCTGGCATTCGTCGATAAAATGACCAAGGAGGGATGTTCGTGAATCACTTTTATATCAAGCGTGTCATTGTTACTGGTATTGATCATGAACCATCCATCGTTGAGTTTAGCGATGGGCTGAATTTGGTCGTAGGACCTTCAAACTCAGGCAAAAGCCATATTATGAAGTGTATTGATTACATGTTTGGTTTTGCAGAATCTGCTAAACATCCCTTTTCATTTAATATGAACTGGGGTTATACACATATTAAGATGGTTTTGGAAACTGCGCATGGCACGGTCATCCTCAGCCGGAAAATCGGAGAGAAAACAATCGATGTGAGTGGAACGGATACTTCGATCTCTCCCGGCAAGTACGGTGTTGGGAACACCAAAAATAGTATTAATTCTTTATGGCTAAAGCTGGTTGGAATAGATGATGAACACCAGGTTATTTCAAAAAAATCTGGTGATACACAGAGCCTCACATGGCGTAGTATCATGCATCTGTTCTTCGTGCCACAGGGAGATGCTGCACGCACTACATCTGTATTGCTTGGAACTCACGGGGTTTCACCAACCCCATCGCAGTCCTCCTTGCTCTTTTTGCTTACAGGACAAGATGCAATAAAGCCGCCTAAAGAGGAGTCTAAGGAGACAAAGGCAGCTCGAAAAGACTCTGTCATTGCGTTTATCAAGAAGATGCTTCAGCGAATTGAAGAGCGAATTGAAGAACTTGATAAGGAACAAGAGTCCCATCCGCTGCCGGATATAGAAAAACAAATTACGGCAGTAAATGAAGCAATCGCAAAGATTCAAACCGAAATCGACAGTTGTGTTCGTCAAAGCAAAGGATTGATGCAGCGTATATACGAAGAAAACGGACGGGTTAGTGAATTCAATGCCATACTTGGGAGTTTTGATACACTCAAGGCGCAATACCAAATAGACATTGATAGGCTTGCTTTCATTCTTGATGGTGAACAATGCGAAGATCCTGAAATAGTGCTTACGCAGTGCCCTATTTGTCATAGCGCAGTGCCTGCCCATAAGCATACTTCAATCAATCAAGCTGCACGTGCAGATCTGACTCACATTGCGTCGCATCTTCAAGAATTAGATAAGGCATATAAAGATACTCTTGAAAAGAAGACGGCAGTGGAAAAGACTGTTCAAGAGCTGGAAGGGCAACGCCAGCAGGTCGATATGTATGTGGCACATACATTGTCACCGCAACTGCATGGTTTAAAGCACCAGATAGATGAGTATCGTGTGTGCATTCAGCATGCACAAGAAATGGAAACTATAAAAGCAGAGAAAACCATGTATGAGGTTGATTTATTTGAATGGGAGAACAAGCCCGAGGAAACGCCTCAGAACAGCGTGGATGTTACAGATGGATTTACCTATGGCATTCTTGAAAAGCTGAATTCGAAGGTTTCGGAAATCTTGAAGGCCATTCATTTTCCGGGCTATGCCTCTGTTCGGTTTGACAAGGATACCTTTGACTTTACGATTCAGGATATGCCCAAAGATACGACAAACGGAGGCGGATTCTGCGGCGTATTGAATGCAGCTGAACTTCTTGCACTTCGAGAGGTGCTGCATGAATATGGAAAGCATGAGATCGGAATTCTTCTGTTGGATTCTGCGCTAACGCAGCTGTCAGAATCTGTGCATACGGGCAAAGGCGCTGTTATCCGTGACGGGTTGATCGAGTACATGATTGCTCATCAGGATATTGGTCAAATTATTATGATTGAGCAGCGTGATAAAATACCCGATTGGGTGGTTGATTCCCCAAAATGTAAAGTCATCGAGTTTACAAAGTCTAGAGAAATTGGCCAGTGGGGATTCCTAAACGACGTTTATGAGGAGAACACTTAATGTACATCACCTATAAGAAGCTGTGGCACCTATTACTAGATAAGGGTATGTCGCGTCAAGATTTGCGCCTTAAGACAGGGCTGAGCACGGCTTCCCTTGCAAAGCTCAGTAAGGGAGAAAACATTACGACAGATGTACTCTTGCGTATATGTGAAGCCCTAGACTGCAATATTACGGATATCATGGAGACGGTTCGAGATGAGGATGAAATCGGAAATGACTGAACAACTCATCGCACTTGGACTGTTAGACGTACAAAAACTGCTGAACTGTATGTAACAACATGAGGTACATAGGAGGCTAAAAAGATGGCTGATTTTGCCCCGGGTATGCGTGTTATCATCCGCGATGAAGAGTGGATGATCAAGAAATGCGATACCAATAGCTTTGGATATACCACATTGCAATGTATTGGCATCTCGCCCCTTGTCAAGGATAAGGCCGCTTATTTCTTGAGCGATCTTGAAACTATTGAAATTGTTGATCCCACAAAGACAAAGCTGGTCATTGACGATTCGCCCCACTATAATCGTGCTCGTTTGTATGTAGAAAGCCAATGGAGGCAGCAGATTCCAACAGATACCGCATTACATATTGGGCATCATGCGGTTATGAACGTTATTCCGTACCAGTTGGAGCCAGCAAAGGTTAGCCTCAAGCGACCCAAACAGCGCATTCTTATTGCTGACGCTGTAGGTCTTGGTAAAACGCTTGAAGCTGGCATCCTCATGAGCGAGTTGATCGCACGCGGCAAGGGACAACGTATCCTTGTTGTCACCGTCAAGAGTATGATGAATCAGTTCCAGAAAGAAATGTGGGAGCGATTCACAATTCCTCTGATCAGTCTGGATTCTGCTGCGATCCAGCGAATCCGGCGAGATATGCCCGCTAACCATAATCCGTTTCATTATTATGATAAGACCATCGTATCCATCGATACGATTAAGCGCGATGTGGAGTATCGCACACATCTTGAAAACGCCTGGTGGGATATCATAGTGATCGATGAGGCCCACAACGTTGCTCGCCGAGGAAATCATATTGCACAGCGTGCGCGTCTAGCCAATCTGTTAGCTTCACGGAGCGACACGCTGATTATGCTGTCTGCAACGCCTCATGATGGTAGTGCGCGTTCGTTTGCCAGCTTGATGAACATGCTGGATCCGACAGCAATTCCTGATCCGGACGATTACACAGAGAAGGACATTAAGGACAGTTCGGAAGACATCAAGGGCTTGTTTATGCGTCGCTTTAAAAAGGATATCCAGGATCAGACTGATGGTAAGTTTATGGAGCGGCATGTTGCACAGGAAGAGTGCTGGGCAAGTGCAAGAGAAGAAGCGGCGCTTGATGCCTTTGTTGCGCTGGAACACTTGATGAACGGTGAAGGCGGCAGTGGCCTAAAGAATATGATTTTCAAAAAGGCTTTGTTTTCAAGCCCTGCTGCATGCATGAAGAGCCTTGATATCCGCATGAAGAAACTTAATGACAATTTCTCAGATGTGGCTATGCAGGAAAAGAAAGCGCTTGATTCTTTGTATCATGCTCTTGCGTTGATTGAGCCACAGGATTTTTCTCGGTATATGAGACTGCTGGGGCTTTTGAAGGACGCAAATTATGGTTGGAATCCGAAAGCGGTGGATGATCGCTTGGTGATTTTTACTGAACGCATTGAAACGATGCGCTGGTTGAAGGAACACCTACAGCAGGATCTGAAGCTCCCGGCGAAATCTGTTCAGGAAATCCATGGTGGAATGAGTGATATTGAGCAGCAAAAGATCGTAGAGGACTTTGGCCGTGATGACTCTCCTATTCGGGTACTGGTTGCCTCGGATGTTGCCAGCGAAGGCCTTAACCTCCATTATCTGTGCCATCGCATGATCCACTTTGATATTCCGTGGTCTTTGATGGTGTTCCAGCAGCGGAATGGTCGTATCGACCGTTATGGCCAGACGAAAGAGCCGGACATTCGATACATGGTCATTCGAACCCAGAATGAGAAGATCCGTGGTGATATCCGTATCCTTGAGGTTCTAATCCGCAAGGAGGAACAAGCCAATAAGAATATTGGTGATCCTGCGCTCTTGATGAATGTATATGATGCTGCAAAAGAAGAGGAGATTACTGCGCAGGCAATGGAACAGGGAGATGCTGATGCCTTTGATGCGCAGCTTACGGTTGATGAAGATTTTGACATCTTCAGCTTCTTTGACGAGGGCGGTTTTGAGGAAGAAAATGGAGAAAAGCAGACGGAAACGGATCTGGGAACCGTCGAAGATGCGACGCTCATGACAGATATGGATTATCTGTTTGATACGTTCTCCTACATGAGCCAGCAACAGCGATATAGCGTTAGCAAGATGACAAGCGTTGATGGTGTTGAAATCGGACTCACCGATGATATGCGGAGACGCTGGAAGAATGTCATGCCTGATGAAGCTTTGCCTTCAGATGGTTTCCTGCGTTTGAGTCCTAATAGAGATTTCTGTGCACAGGAGAATCGCAAGAGCTTGCAAAACGCTCTATCTGAAGATGCGTGGCCTGCCGTGCATTATCTTTGGAAACTGCACCCCATCATGCAGTGGGCGAATGATAAAGCAGGTCAGTTCTTTGGTCGTCAGGAAGCACCGCTTATTGGAGTCCCTGGAAAATTGGAAAGTAACGAACAGATATACTGTATCGCAGGACTTATTCCGAACAGACGCAGCACACCATTGGTTGATGAGTGGTTTGCGTTGCGCTATCGTGATGGACGATTCGTTGGGAAGATGTCCATGGCAGAGGCTGTTGCTGCTACAGGTTTTGATAAGGGCAACCTTCCGAATATCGGCGGCATGACAGAGGAGGCGGTAAGTGCTTGTGAAGGATTGCTTTCGGATGTTGTTACCCAAGCACGCGCCATTATGAGCGAGAGCTGTGATGCGTACAGAAAGAAAACAGAGGATCCGATATACAACGAATTACAGAAGCTCGAGGATTTGAAGGATCGCCATATGCATCATGTGTGGGAAAAATACGAGCAACTTTCTATGTTTGGCAAAGAACGCAAGCGCGATCAAGAAGTTCGCCATATTGACGAGCTGTTTGCTGAGTTTTTTACCTGGGTGAAAGAGAGCATGGAGATCCAAGATAATCCCTATATCCGCGTCGTTGCGGTATTTACGGGGGTGAAAGCATGAGTATGGACTTGACGGGTATTTTGAATCAGAATGAATACTATACCAACCACTACTTCCTCTCCATCTTTGAAGAAAATGCGAAGGAAGCAATTGATAGATGGCAGAATGCTGCTACCCAGAGCGGTGATAAGACGCCCTGGGCGAAACTCAATGCTTATGCCAGCAAATACTATGCGCTTTGTGATCGAGCATCACGTCAGCGTAGTGATTTGCTCCTTGAGCCGATCATCAGCGAGCTTGCAGAAGAAGTCCTGACAGCCCTTGGATACCCAATCACCAAGAACTCTGCCAAGAAGATTGAGGTCGAGCCCGGGGTGAGAATCCCTGTTGCGCTTGAGATGACAAAGCAGAATGGTGCTCCTCTGATGTGGGTAATTCTGTGCCGGAACAGCAGCGATGATGAGAGCATCATGGACAGCGTTCGCTTTTTCACTAGCTGGGAAGGGTACGATGATGAGGAGTCCGGATATAGCCCGGAGAAAACAGCAGAAAAACTCACGCACTTGAGCAATGAGGAATTGCTTTCCAAAGTGCTATTTGGTATGGACGAACCGCCTCGTTGGGTGATGTTCATTGGCCTTCATCAGATTGCACTGATCGATAGAAACAAGTGGAATGAAAAACGTTTCCTTGTTTTCATGCTAGATGATATATTTGGCCGTCGTGAGACTACGACGCTTCAGGCAATGACTGTGCTACTCCACAAGGACAGCATTTGCCCTGCTGAAGGAACTTCTCTACTGGATACTTTGGATGATAATAGCCACAAACATGCGGCAGGTGTATCCAAAGATCTGAAGTATGCCCTGCGCGAATGTATTGAGCTGCTGGGAAACGAAGTCGTGTACGATATGAGGGAGCGTCAGCATGTAGGCGTTTTCGGCAAGGATCTGGCGGATACCCTTACCATTCAATGCCTGCGCTATATGTACCGCATTCTGTTCATGCTGTTCATTGAGGCAAAGCCCGAATTGGGTTACGCTCCCATGAAGGCTGAAACTTATGCGCTCGGATATTCTTTTGAGAGCCTCCGTGAGATCGCTGATAACGCCCGCAACGACTCCGACATCGAGCGTGACGGTTTTTACCTGAAGGATTCGATGGATATGCTCTTCAAGCTGATCTATGAGGGCTATCCGGTACGCAGGGAACTCGCAACAGAAGAGTCTGTGCAGGGCGTGTTCCGTATTGATCCATTGAAAGCGCATATCTTCGATCCAGAGCGTACTGCGCTGATTGAAAAGGCACACATTCGCAACGATGTTCTTTTGAAGATCATCAATAAAATGAGCTATGCCAAGGGGCAGCGTGGTAAGCGTGGTGGCCGGATCAGCTATAGCAACCTGGGCATCAACCAGTTGGGCAGCGTCTACGAAGCGCTTCTGTCGTATCGTGGCTTCTTCGCCGAGGAAGATCTGTACGAGGTCAAGCGTAGCGGAGATACTGTTGATGATCTGGATGTTGGCTATTTCGTTCCCGAACGAGAGCTGGATCAGTATTCTGAAGATGAGCGCGTCCGCACGGGCTCCAATCCGACCGATCCACTTCGTAAGCATCCCAAGGGTGAGTTCATTTATCGCCTTGCTGGCCGTGAACGTGAGAAGTCTGCTTCTTACTATACGCCGGAAGTTCTGACCAACTGCCTGGTGAAGTACGCCTTGAAAGAGCTGCTGGCTGACAAAAAGGCCGACGAAATCTTAAATATGACGATCTGCGAGCCTGCAATGGGCAGCGCAGCCTTCCTGAATGAAGCTGTAAGCCAAATGGCTGAGGCTTACTTGTCGCGCAAAGAAAAGGAACTTGGCAAATCGGTGCCGCACGATCAGCGCCAGCAGGAGCTGCAGAAGGTCAAGATGTACATCGCAGATCGCAATGTATATGGCATTGACTTGAACCCTGTTGCGGTTGAACTGGCGGAGGTGTCCCTGTGGCTGAATACGATCTATCAAGGAGCTTATGTTCCGTGGTTCCGCACGCAGATCGTCAATGGCAACAGCCTGATCGGTGCGCGGCGGCAGTGCTATACGCTTACGCAACTTCAGGCTGGCAAGGGCGGTTCTGTTTGGTTTGAGAATGCACCGGAACGCATAATGCCCGGCCAGAAGCGTAAGTTTGCCAAGCAGGTGTATCACTTCCTGGCGGGTGATCCCGGCATGTGTAGCTATACCGATAAAGTGATAAAAGCGCTGGAACCGGACAAGATTGCCTTTATCAAGGAATGGAATAAGAAGTTCACCCGGGCATTCAGCGACGAGGAGTGCGACCGAGTACTTGAGTTGTCTGCGCAGATCGATAAGCTGTGGAACGCCCATGTGGAGCTGCGCCACGAGATTGCCGAAAAGACCACCGACCCGCTTTCGGTATGGGGACAGCCTGAGGATAACATCCATACGCCCATGACCATCCGCGAAAAGGATGCCATCTACGAAGGGCTGTATCTGAGCCATGGCGCAGAGAACGCAAGCCCCTATGCCCGCTTGAAAGCCGTCATGGACTATTGGTGCGCGCTGTGGTTCTGGCCCATCGACAAAGCCGAGGAGCTCCCGACCCGTCAGGAGTTCCTGTTTGACGTGCAGATGCTGCTGGGCATGGACGTCATCCGCGTGACTGGCGATAAGAAGAACAAGGGACAGCTTTCTATGTTCGACCTGATGCCCGACGAGGATCCCTATGTGCAGGAGATGATCGAACGCTATGACCGTTTCGGCGCGGTGAACCTTGACCGTCTTCGCGCGGATTTCCCGCGTCTGCGCATCGCAAACGAGGTAGCGCAGCAGCAGCACTTCTTCCATTGGGAGCTGGAATTTGCGGATGTGTTTGCGGAGCGCGGCGGTTTTGACTTGATTGTGGGAAATCCGCCGTGGATCAAGCTGGAATGGAATGAGCAGGATGTCATGAGCGATCGACAGCCGCTGTTTGCCGTCAAGAAGTTTACAGCGAATCAGACGGCGCAGGTGCGCGGCGAAACGCTGAAAGATCACGCGATGTATGCGCTGTATTTCAATGAATATGAGAGCGTCAGTGGACAGCAGGAATTCCTGAATGCTGTCGGGAATTATCCTGATCTCAAGGGGCAGCAGACGAATCTGTTCAAGTGTTTTTTGCCTCAGGCGTGGGCGTTCTCCCAGGAACGCGGCGTCAGCGCGTTCGTTCACCCCGAGGGCGTCTACGACGACCCGAGGGGTGGTGCACTTCGGCGACAGATTTATGCGAGGCTTCGCAAACATTTCATGTTTGCGAACGAGCTAAAGCTGTTCGCCGAAGTGGACCACCATACACAATTCAGTCTGAATGTGTATGGTGGTCCACTTCCCAGCGTGTCGTTCGACACGCTGGCGAATCTCTACGAGGTGGATACCATCGAGCAATGCTATGACCATAGTATCACCGGCCCTGTTCCGGGCATCAAGGACGAAAACGGCTGGTGCGTCAAGGGGCATCCGGATCGCATCATTCATGTGGGAGCAAAGCAGTTGAAACTGTTCGCCAAGCTGTTTGACGGAAGCGACGAGTGGAAGATGGCGCGGCTTCCGGTGCTGCACGCAGAGCAGCTGGTAGAGGTGCTGGAGAAGTTTGCTGAACAAAAGATATTATTGTCGAATTCCAAAGATGAAATTTTCGCAACAGTTATGTATGAGGAAACAGGAAGCCAAATGTCTGGGCTGTTGAGGCGATCTGTGCACTTTCCCATTGGAGAGGATGCAGTGTTTAATGGACCGCATATCGGAATTGCGAATCCGTTGTTCAAGACATCAAGAAAAGTGTGCGTTCTTAACAGCGATTACGACAACATTGACTTGACGAGCATATCTGATTCGTATATTCAGCGAGTTAATTATGTTCAGGGAGAGCAATATATATCGAAAATGCCAGTAACTCAATTTGGGGAAAAATATAATCTAACATACAAACTTGCTATGAGAAAAATGTTGAATCAAAGCGGAGAACGCACGTTGATCGCAACTATTATTCCTCCGCACACAGGACACATTGATGGTATTTTCGGAATATATCTGCGGAATGACTTGAGTATTGTTGCATCGACATTTGCATCACTACCATTCGATTTTTTTATCAAAGTAATCGGAAAAGCAAATTGTCGCTTCGATACGCTCGCAAATTACCCGAATCTACGAGAAAGTCAGTACGCTTCACAGATTGCTATTCGTGGGCTTCTGCTCACTTGCCTTACCAAAAGTTATGCGAGTTTATGGAAAGATGAATTTAAAGAATCTCATGTTTCAAATACATGGGCGAAATCTGATTTGCGGTTGGATAGAAGGAAATTTGCAGATTTGACATCGGTGTGGACTTGGAATACACCACTCCGCTCTGATTTCGATAGACGTCAAGCTCTTGTTGAAATCGACGTCCTCACCGCTATGGCGCTGGGCATGACCCTCGACCAGCTCAAGACCATCTACCGTATCCAGTTTCCCGTTCTGCAAAGCTATGAGGCGGATACATGGTATGACGCGAATGGCCGGATCGTATTCACCACCAACCGCAGCATGGTTGGCGTTGGCTTTGACCGTAAAGCATGGGAAAACGAAGTCAAGGGCGCTGCACCTGGCACGAAGTTCTACCGCACCATCACCGACGATACTCAGCCCGGCGGCCCGGTGGAGCGCACTATCGAATATGTTGCTCCCTTCGACCGCTGCGACCGCGAGCAGGACTACGAAACCGCATGGGAATTCTTCAGCAGGCAGGAAATTGACGTAGGCCGTTGAATAATTCAGCTATATGCAAAAAAGAGACAATAAACGAGTGCAATGATCGCAACGAATGTGGAGGAATTGACCATGATCCCATCTGTGCTGGCAACACAATTCCGGGAGGGACTCACCGATTATGTGGAGACAACCTTCCCGGTAACCTCCCCGGTCTTTGAGGGAAGTATTCGGCACTTTCTTGAAAAGAAGGATGCCTTCTTTCACGAGCCATTCGTGTCCGTCAAGCTGCCTTTCCGTGTTGCCGAGCACGGAAATGAACGCTTTGACGCGATTCACTCAGATTATGCGCCCTATGTCCATCAGAACAAAGCGTTTGATCGATTGAATGGCGACGACCCACGTTCTACGCTCGTAGCAACCGGCACAGGTTCTGGCAAGACGGAGTGCTTCCTCTATCCGGTGCTGGAGTATTGCTATCAGCATCGCGGAGAGTCCGGTATAAAGGCGCTCATCATCTATCCAATGAATTCCCTTGCCACCGACCAGGCACTGCGCATTGCAAGACTGATCCATTCCTCACCCGAGCTCCGCGGTAACGTGAATGTCGGCATGTATGTGGGCGGACAGAGTTCTCTGGACAGCAAGACAATGCAGCCGGACAAGGTTATTACTGACCATGAAACGCTGCTGCAGAGTCCTCCGGACATTCTGCTGACCAACTACAAGATGCTGGACTATCTGCTTGTCAGGCCGAAGGACGCTTCTTTGTGGAGCCGTAATGATGACCCGGACACGCTGCGGTACATCATCGTTGATGAACTGCATACCTTTGACGGTGCGCAGGGCACCGACTTGGCCTGTTTGATCCGACGTCTGAAAAGCCGTCTGAAGGTTCAGCCGGGCTATTTGTGCTGCGTGGGCACATCAGCGACCATGGGCGGCCCAGAAAGCCGTAGCGCCATGCTCGAATATGCCCATGCGGTGTTCGGAGAGCCTTTTGAGGACGACGCCATCGTTACCGAGGATCGTTTGAGCAGCCGAGAGTTCTTCGATCAGCAAGAGGTTTCCTTTCATCGCATTCCTACGGCGGATGAAGCGACGGAATTGGCTGCAATGGCAAAAGCGGAAGAGGAGGAAAAGTATCTCACTCGCGCTGCGCATGTGTGGTTTGATGAACAGGATTGGATACTCGATCCATTGTCCGATCAGGGACGGCTTGAATTAGGCCAGAAGCTGATGCACCACAGCTTTTTCCAGAGCCTGATGAGCGTGATGGATGCGCGTGTGATCCAACCGGGCGCACTTTGCGATGAGCTAAGCAATGTTTTTCCCATTATGGGCAGCAGTGTGGGCAAGGTCATCCTTGACTCTATGCTGGCCCTTGTTTCGCATGCTCGTACATCCGATGTGAAGGGTCACTTGCGCCCCTTCCTGCAGGTGCAGCTTCAGGTGTGGATGCGGGAACTGCGTCGTGTCATGGGTAAAGTCGATAAGGAACAGGCTGACTATATCCTTGAATCTGATTTGAATCAGGCAAAAGCGGATCGCCGGGAGCATTATCTTCCGGTGGTGAATTGCCGTGACTGCGGCGCTACGGGATGGGCAGGAACACTGGATGAGCGAAGCCAGCTCGTAGTCAAGGACATCAAGGTTTTCTATAATCAGTTCTTTGCGTTCGACAAGCGTATCCGTATGGTTTTCCCGCGCAGAGAAAATGAAGAAAACACCCAGTTGCACCAGAAGTATCGTTTTTGCCCACAGTGCCTGTATGTACAGAATGAGCAGAATGGCGAAGATAAATGCGGTGCCTGCGGGCATGAGACCATTCCGATTTGGATGCCGGATATTGAAGCCAGCAAGCAATCCAGCGGCTATGTCTGTCCCTTCTGTGGCGGCAAGCATAGCTTGATTCTTGTCGGATTGAGAAGCGCTACAGCAATCAGCGCAGGCATTTCACAGCTGTATGCCTCTCGCTTCAACGATGATAAGAAATTGCTCGCGTTTAACGATAATGTACAGGATGCCGCACACAGAGCCAGTTTCTTCAATGCAAGGACATGGCGCTTTGGCTTGCGCACCGCAATACAGCACTTTGTCTGTGATGGCGGCGAAGGACTCTCCCTGGATGCCTTTGGTGATGCACTGAATGACTATTGGCAGAGCAAGATGACAGATGAAGAGTTCATCGACACCTTTATCCCGTATAATATGGCTGGCGACAGAGCCTATGAAACGCTGCAAAAAACAGGCGAGTTTCCGGATGAAGCAGGACGTAAGGGCTTGCTCAGCGACGTGCGCAAGCGGATCAGCTATGAGGTTTTGTTGGAATATGGTTTGAGCAGTCGCATTGGTCGGACGCTTGAGAAGAGCGCTGCATCCATGATTGCTCCCGATTTAACAAAAATCGAAGAGGCTGCAAATGCCATTCTTGAACGAATCCACAACGAAGCCGGAGTCCGAATGATCAGCTATGAGCAACTGATCGGCTTCATTCTGTCTTGGATGAACCACATGCGGCAGAACGGCGCTTTTGCTTTACCGATATACGCTGGCTATATTGAGAGTGGAGCAAAAGGATATTTGCTTTCTGGTAAGCATATCAGCTGGATGCCGGGCGGATACTTGAATCCGTTCTTTCCTGCACTACAGTCGCATGGCGGTGCGTCCAGCGGCTTTGAAGCGCTTTCTGATCACTGCTGGTATGTGCGCAAACTCCTGCACATGCTCAACACAACAGCGCTTGAGTGCCCCGGTACTGTGCAGGCGGCGAGTATCATCATTGAGGAACTTGAAAAGAAAAAAGTGTTCATTCGGATGGAAGGCCCCAAGGGTCTGCCTGTATTTGGCTTGGCTCCGTCTGTATATCGCATCACCCGAAATGTCTGTACGCTGCGTTGCAATGTGTGTGGGCATGTGATCAGCGCCGAAGCAACCCATGTACACTATTGGGAGGGGATGCCCTGCAGCCGCAGCAGCTGCGGAGGCCAATATGTCCCCAAAGAGCAACGCCCGGACTATTATGCCAACCTGTATCAGAATGGTGAACTGGTTCGAGTGCATGCGCGTGAACACACAGGTCTGTTGGAACGTGGAGACCGGGAGCAGCTTGAAATCCAATTCAAGCACAAAAAGCATGAGCATAAGGCATGGGATCCTAACCTGCTTTCCTGCACTCCGACACTTGAAATGGGCATCGATATTGGTGACCTGTCGACAGTCGTGCTTTGCTCCATCCCGCCTGCACAATCCCAATATCTGCAGCGCATAGGCCGTGCGGGTCGAACCGACGGCAATGCACTGACAATAGCTGTTGCGAACGCAAAACCGCATGACCTTTATTTCTATCAGGAACCGCTTGATATGATCGCCGGAAAGGTGGATCCACCGGGCGTTTTTCTGAATGCTTCTGCTGTGCTGGAACGCCAGTTTGTTGCCTTCTGCTTTGACAATTGGGTGAAGTCGGGAATTCCTGAGATAGCGATACCGCTCAAGGTCAAGGGTGTTCTCAGCAAGATTAATCAGGCTAATGAGCCGGTTGATTCCTTTCCCTTCAATTTTCTTGCGTACATCAAGGCTAACCTATCCCGACTGAGCCGTATGTTCGAGCAAATGTTTGATCGGGAGGAGCTGTCTGATGACTCCAGACAGCGTATCCGCGATTTTGCCAAGGGCACCGGAGCAGACAAAGAATCTCTGCGCAATAGGATTCTCCGCGTATTTAAGGAACTCTATGATCAGCGTGAATCCATGAAGAAGGACATCAAAAAGCTCAAGAAGGCCATTGATGAACTGGAACAAAAGCCCAAGGACGCTTCCTTTGAGGAGAAAATGAGAGAACTGCGGTTGGAGCGTCAGGGCTTGATGCGGATTCAGCAGGAAATGGAAGATAAGAATACCTTTAATTTCCTGTCTGAAGAAGGTCTGCTGCCGAACTATGCCTTCCCTGAAGCGGGTGTCATTTTGAAAGCAATCCTGACACGCCGTGTGCCCTTGGGAAAAGCAGCGACAGAAGAAAACCAGTATGGATACGAGCGCTTGTCGTATGAGTACAGTCGAAGCGCATCTGCTGCCATCTCTGAATTCGCGCCCGAAAATAGCTTCTATGCCGGTGGCCACAAGCTCAAAATCGACCAGGTGGATGTAGCAACAACAGAACCCGAGCAATGGCGGCTGTGTCCGAACTGTGACCATGCAGCGCCTGTTTCGTCGCTTCATAATGTGGCGGCTTGTCCGCGATGCGGATCCATCGCATGGGGAGATCAGGGACAGGTGCGTACAATGCTGAAGGTTCGTACTGTCTACTCTACAAACCGATATGAGGACAGCCGCTCCGGCGATGAGAGCGATGATCGCGCCACCAAGTTCTACTCAAAAGAAATGCTGGTTGATGTGGACGAGGCTCACGACGTCACTTGCGGATATCAGACCACAACAGGAGAGCTGCCCTTCGGTTATGAGTTTGTCAGCAAAGCAACACTTCGAGAGATAAACTTCGGCGAAAGTGATAGCATCGGCACTCGTCTTACCGTAGCTGGGCATGAGGATATCAGAAACGGATTTAGAATTTGCAAATACTGCGGCAAAATTCAACCTCGTGGGTTGAAGGCAAAGCCTATACACACCCGAATTTGCCGTGCTGTATCTCAAAATTTCAAGGATCCGTTTGAGGAGTGCATGTTCCTTTATCGGGAATTCACTTCTGAAGCTATCCGAATTCTGATTCCGTCAACAAGTCTTGATTCCTCCACCAAGAAGATGGAGTCTTTTGCGGCTGCCATCATGCTTGGTCTGAAAAAGAAATTCAATAATGTAGATCACCTGAATTACTGCGTTATGGATGCACCCGTTCCTGAGGCTGACTACCGTAAGCAGTACATGGTTATCTTCGATTCCGTGCCCGGTGGTACTGGTTATCTGAAGGAGCTGATGGCTACATCAGACGCTTTGATGCATGTGTTTGAGTTGGCTCTTGAAGCGATGGAAACTTGTTCGTGCGCCAGTGAGCAGGATAAGGATGGTTGCTATCATTGCTTGTTTGCTTATAGGCAGAGCAATAAGATTAACAACATTTCCAGACGTTGTGCCGTAGAGCTGCTGCGCAAGATCATCTCCGGTAAAGATTCACTGGAACCCATAAAGGGTATATCCTCTATTGCTGTCAACTCCCTATTTGACAGTGAACTGGAGAAGCGGTTCATTGAGGCCATTGAACAAACATCGACCGCACAATGCAAGGTTGAAATCACTAAGGTACCGGTCAACGGTAAAGAAGGGTATTTCCTGCAAATCGGGTCTTGTTGCTGGGAGATTGAACTGCAGGTGCCCTTTGGTATAGAGCGAGGTGTAGCAGTCCCCTCAAAAGCGGATTTTGTATTCTGGCCAAAGACGAAAGGCAACAAGCAGCGTCCGGTTGTTGTATTCACCGACGGATTCTTGTATCACAAGCACATCGTTGATGCTGATTCCAATAAACGGCTTGCAATTCGGACTGCATGCGGATATCCAGTGTGGTCGCTCACCTGGAAAGACGTTCAGGAGCGGCTGCAAACAGCTGCATCATCTGTGGCCATTGATACGTTGAGCCATGACGCCATGCCCATGGGCAAGTATTATGAGCAGACAATCCGGAAACGCAGTTTACCTAAACTGAATCTTGGAAGTATGAGTTCCTTTGACCTTTTGCTGCGATACCTTGCTGATCCAGAGGCCGATGCCGTTTTTGAAGGCAATGCGCAGGCTCTTGCACTTTGCATGATTGATCAGCAGATGAGTCGAAGCGAACAAGCCTTTGGCGCATGGAATCAGGAATACAGCATTTTGCCTACGCTGAATGAGAGCATTACTGATGCAGTGTTTAGAAAGGTTCTCATTGGCCGGTGGAATCCGATTTCAACATTGTGCATATATGCGTGTCTCCCGGTAACAGCTGTTGTGGGTATGAAAACAGCTGATGGCAACCAGATCCTTCGATTTGATGAAACTCAGTGCAGGTTGCTGATTCGGTTTGATGACAGAGTGACGGATAAAGACAGTGAGTTTGAAAATGGCTGGAGTCAATTCCTCTACAGTACAAACATGCTCCAATTCATTAACTCTGCGCTGTTTGTAACCGAAAATGGCTGCGATGGGAACATCTACAACTGGTATGCCCTGGCGAATACCCAAACAAAAGAGCCTGTTCATCAAACATCGGCCGAAGCGCAGGATGCATGGGATACCATCATTTCGGAAGAATTGCTTGACCCAGAAGCCATCAGCTTTGCACATACTCTGAAAGCCGCTGGGTGTCCAGCACCTTCTATCGTTGGGTTTGAACTGGATGGTGCAGTCGTTGCGGAAATGGTCTGGGAAACATTGAAGGTTGCGATTCAACTCCCGGAACAATTGGAACATAAAGACACTTTGGAAAGTGACAACTGGCACGTGTACGAGATGGGATCAACAGAAGCTATTAGTGCAATAAGGGGGGCATAAGAGATGGGTGATTATACTGTTGCGATTTCTTCTGATTTCTTCAGTGCATTTGCTGCACTGCCGAAATCAAAACAGGGGCGCGTTATGGACTTTATGTCGAAGTTCAGGAGCAACCCTCTCGCTCCCGGCATGAACTACGAGAAAATCAATGACGCCCATGAAAAGAATATGCGTTCGGTGCGTGTCGATGACACCTATCGGGCTATTGTGATGCGTGACGATAATGTATTCCTGCTTTTGTGGGTGGATCATCACGACGAGGCATACGATTGGGCACGTAGAAAGCGTTGCATGCTTAACCATACAACGGGAAGCATCCAGATTTACGAATCATCGGCTGCCCAAGACAATTCTGCGCATACTGCGATTGCTGCACCACTTTTTGCACATGTGCATGACCACCAGTTGCAAGCGCTCGGCGTTCCTGAGGAACAATATGGGCTTGTAAGGTCAGTTGATTCTGAAGCGTCGTTCTATGCCATACAGACCAAGCTACCGCGTGATGCATTCGAGGCCCTTGATCTGGTTCGGGATGGCTGCGATATTGATGAAGTCATAGAAATACTATATGGCGAAAGCAAAGATACCACGCATGACAATATTGCTGCTGCCCTTGCGAATCCGATCACTCAGATGCAGTTTACTGTTGTTGAGGGCGAAGAAGAATTAAAGGCAATGATGAATGCACCGCTGGAAAAGTGGCGTGTGTTCCTACACCCTTCACAGCGTAGGCTTGTGACAAAGAATTTTTCAGGCTCAGCCCGTGTTCTTGGCGGAGCCGGTACCGGAAAGACCGTCGTCGCTATGCACCGTGTGCGCTTCCTTGCGCAAAGATGCAAAGAGAGTGAGCGAGTCCTCTTTACCACGTTTACAGCGAATCTTGCACAGGACATTAAGGAAAACCTGCGCAAGATATGCACGACAGAGGAAATGCGAAAAATCGAGGTTATCCATTTGGACGCATGGATTTCTCGCTTCTTGCAGCAACAGGATTATGGCTATACGATCAAGTATGGAGATGAAATTACTGAACTTTGGGAGTTGGCCTCGCGGGCGACTGGAGATGATATGGACTACCCAGATGGCTTCTTTGAGGAAGAATGGAGTTCCATCGTTCAAGCTCAGGGAATCACAACGCTGCAAGAATACGCTCAGGCACCGAGAACCGGGCGTGGCATCCGTCTTGACCGCAAAAAGCGGATTGCTGTGTGGAAGGTGTTTGAGGAGTATCGCACGTTGATGAACATCAAGAAGGTGCGAGATTCCGCTTCGGCTATGAGCGAATGCTGTCAGCTGCTCAAGTCACAGCCTGACTACCATCCCTATGTGTCGATTGTCGTAGATGAAGGGCAGGATTTTGGCATGGGCGCATTCCGGCTGCTCCGTGCATTGGCTGGCGATGAACATGAAAATGATCTGTTTATTGTTGGCGATGCTCATCAGCGTATCTATCGAAACAAAGTAACACTGTCCAAATGCGGGATTACTGTACGCGGAAGAAGCAGCCAATTGCGTGTGAATTACCGTACTACCGAAGAAATCCGCAACTGGGCAATGCGTGTTCTTAAAGGAATTCCGGTAGACGATCTGGATGGTGGCTTAGATGAAGCAAAGGGGTATCGTTCTCTCAGTCATGGAGATGCTCCGATTGTTGAAATCTTTGATTCCTACGGAGACGAGGCAGCTGCGCTGATAAAGCATATTCAGGAAAAGATCGAGGCCGGAATGGAGCCAATGGAGATCTGCGTCATTGCTCGAACAAACAAAATGCTTGCTGATTATGCGAATGCTCTTAGTGACGCAGGAATTCGTTCCTACGAAATCAAGCGAAGCAAAACGGATGATCGCCATATGCTCGGTGTGCGTTTGGCGACAATGCATCGAGTGAAAGGGCTTGAATTCACCTGCGTATTCATCGTCGGAATGACCAAGGGTGCAATGCCTCTAAAGTCAGCGCTCAAGAGTAGCGACCCCCTCAGCAAGGAAGAAGCAGTCACCAGTGAACGGTGTTTGCTGTATGTTGCTTTGACAAGAGCCAAGAAAGCTGCATACATCTCCGCCTATGGACAAGCATCGGAGTTTATTTCATGACTTTCGATCCATACGAGCAAAGACCCGATTGTATAGGTGCGTCGGAATTCCTTGAGTATAGCAACATTTATCAGGATGTGTGCGAGTATGCAGCAGACGAATGAGTATCATTCGGGAGGTATTGTTATGACCGAACGATTGACGAAGAAATAGGCCGAGGAATACGGAGAGCTATGCTCTGCGTGATAACGAGCATCTACTCACACCAAACGGCCTCCGCTTTATCTGTGAGCCCCACAGCGATGACCCGGAAGCCACCGGTAGGCACTTCTTAGCGGTACTTGCGAAGTTCCGGACTGAGAAAATCATCTAACATATGATAAGCGGGTACTGTGGTTCATCGCCACAGTGCCCGCTTTTCGCAAACGCCTTATTTGAACATCACGCCACCGGAAATGATCAGGGTGCACGGGAACGGCAGTATCAGCGTATCGCCTTCCTCGATGGTAATGAACACAGAATACACATCATCGCCATGCTTGTGTTTATACAGCTTAGACGGGAAGTCGTTTTCCGGATCGTTGACCGAGCGGAGCGAAACGATGCCATGCTCGCCCTCAGATCCAGCAGCAGCCAGAACGTATGACCCGACCGGAATGTCACGACCACCGATGTAGGTTCCAGCCGTCAGGTGCGCAGTTTTCTCAATCTTCCGCTCTGCGATCTCGCTTTGTACCTCGGCAAGCAGTACAAGGAGACCAGCATCGCTGTAGCTGCTGAAGTCTGTCACTTCTTCGGCAAAGACGACGGTGCTGGATGCCACCAGCAGGCAGAGTGTCAGAATAAAGGCAAGTAGTCTCTTCATGATGCGTCCTCCGTTCTTTGGGCAATCCCTGTATACATGATAACCGCGCTGCCAGCTAATTTAGTCTGCGAACGCTGACAAAATCACTGGCGGCTTTCCTTTTGCCCACAAACGCAACACGTTGCCCCACGTTGGAGCTTCCCCCCTGTTCGCGGAAAGTTACCCAAGAACAGCCAAAGGCTCGACACGAGCCCACTGTGGGCCGAATATGGCAACTTCGAATCCGCAAAAAAACAAGGCCTTTTATGATGGCAAACAAACGCCAATCAGAAAGGGGCTTTGAGTATGAACTATGATTACAGGGTCGCTGGTCAGATCATTGGACGCATCAGGGTACAGCGGGAGATGTCGCAGGAGGTACTGTCCGGGCTGGCAGGCGTCGCACGGAGCCATCTGGCAATGATTGAGAGCGGCAGCAAGAATGCCAACGTGGAAACGCTCTGGCGCATCGTCGCTGCACTCGACATGCGTATGAGCGAATTGATGCGACTGGTCGAGGATGAACTCGACAGGATGAACCATGTGACGAAACCATGATACCTTACGACGAAACATGAAACCTTGGGACGAAACACAGAACCATTCGACGAAACTCACGACCGGCATGTTGGAGGGGGTCACTTCTCCTACATGCCGGTCTATATGTTTTCGTATGGGTGCTGATTATCTGCCTGTATGGATGCCGAAAAGCCGGAAAAGTGCCTGATTTCATGGGATTTCCGGGGTTTTATGGACGTGGGCTTTGTATCAAAGACGGTAACTTGATAGACCCGGCGTGCGGCAGCGGAAACTTCCTGACGGAAACTTATCTGTCGCTGCGCAAAATGGAAAACGAAGTGATTCGCCTGCTGCTGGATTCGCGTACAGCGAGTACGAAAACGGAGCAGGCTAAAATCAGCGCCGGCCAGATCGTCATGGGCATTGGTATTGCTAACCCCATTCGCGTATCCATTCGCCAGTTTTACGGCATTGAAATCAACGATTTTGCGGCGACCGTGGCGAAAACGGCCCTGTGGATTGCGGAAAGCCAGATGATGAAGCAGACGGAAGATATTGTCCATATGAATCTGGACTTTCTTCCGCTGAAATCCTATGTCAATATCATCGAGGGCAACGCCCTGCGCATCGACTGGGAAACGGTAGTGCCCAAGCGCGAGCTGAACTATATCATGGGCAACCCGCCGTTTGTGGGCGGTATGTATATGTCTTCCGAACAAAAGGATGACATAACCAATGTAATGCTTGGGTTTAAGTCTGTTGGCGAACTCGATTATGTTGTTGGTTGGTATAAAAAGGCTACAGAACTGATGAAGGGTACACACATCAGGACGGCGTTCGTGTCAACGAATTCTATTTGCCAAGGACAGCAAGCAACAACTCTTTGGGCAACTTTGTTTTCCGAAGGCGTGCATATCAACTTCGCGCATCGGACATTTAGATGGGATAGCGAAGCGTCAATCAAGGCACATGTCCATTGTATTATTGTAGGTTTTTCATATCATAAATCGCTCAACTCCCGTCTATTCGATAGTTTGGGAAATGTGAAATTGGTTGAGAATATCAATCAGTATCTCACTGATGCACCTACTGTAATCATCGAGAGCCGTTCTAACCCACTATGCGCCGTTCCTCATATTCGGTTTGGCAGTATGCCGCGAGATGGTGGTGGGTTCATTCTGAACGAAAGTGAAAAAGACGAACTCATTGCCCGTGAACCACTATCCAAACAGTGGATTCGTCTTTACCTTGGCGCAGAAGAGTTTCTTAAAAACAAAAAGAGATATTGCTTGTGGCTCTTGGGTGCAAATCCGGCAGAAATATCAAAGTGTCCAACGGTCAAAGCGCGAATCCAAAGCGTCAGAGATTTCCGTTTAGCGAGCAAAGCTGCCGGAACAAGAAAATTCGCGGAAACGCCATCCTTGTTCTGCCAAATTGCCCAACCGCAAACAGGCTGCTATATTGCGGTTCCTAAGACATCATCAGAGCGTCGACGCTATATTCCGCTTGGCTTTTTAGATGCGAGCGTTATTGCAAGCGATCTTTTGTTCTTAATCCCAGACGCGGCATTGTTTCACTTTGGCGTGCTTGAATCCAATGTCCACATGGCATGGATGAGGACAGTATGCGGACGTTTGAAGAGCGACTATCGCTATTCAAAGGATATCGTCTACAACAATTTCCCCTGGCCCACGCCGACCGACGCGCAAAAAGCCAAGATTGAGCAGACGGCGCAGGCGATCCTTGATGCTCGCGCGTTGCATTCGGATTGCTCCCTGGCCGATCTGTACGACGAAGCAACCATGCCGCCGGAGCTGCGCAAGGCGCATCAGCAAAACGACCGCGCCGTCATGGAAGCCTATGGTATGCCCGTGAAAGGGACAACCGAAGCAGCCTGCGTCGCAGAGCTGATGAAACGGTATCAGGAGCTAACCCGCTAGGTTGCGTCTACACGAGTCAAGTGATATAATGGCACTATCACAGTAAAGAGGGTGACATCATGGAGAAATCACAGCATCGGCATGATATCAGCGACAAAGCGTGGGCAATTTTAGAGCCAATGCTGCCGGGACAGCGAGGGCAATGGGGCGGAATCGCGGAGGACAACCGCAGATTTATCAACGGAGTGTTCTGGATTCTTCGCACCGGAGCGCCATGGCGTGATCTGCCGCCAGACTACGGAAAATGGGGATCCGTTCATCAACGGTTTCGCCGATGGCGGGATAAAGGCATATGGGAGAAGATTCTCGAAGCATTGATAGACGATCCGGATTACGAATGGCTTATGATCGATGCGAGTCATTGCAAGGTTCATCCTCACGCCGCCGGAGCAAAGGGCGGCAATCAGGATATGAGCCGTACAAAAGGGGGCTC
>CAKTYE010000011.1 GCA_934631985.1 uncultured Clostridia bacterium
GGATGTTCCAGCAGCGGATGTGAAAGGCATTGACCTGGCAGAAAGTCCATACTGGGAGGCTCCACTTTTTTCTCACCTCATTTCTTTATAAAATCCCTAATACTATAGCACAGGGAGGAGCAAAATGCAAATTTTCCGCAGACACATTGATTCACAGCGCCTTTTTCGCTATAATGGCACTGCCATTTTGAAAAACAGGAGCGATGAACGATGGTCGAGGAGATTCGCCTGGGTGATGTGGTGCAAACGAAAAAAAGCCACCCCTGCGGCAGCAGTATATGGACGGTGATCCGCACGGGTGCAGACATTAAGATTCGGTGCAACGGCTGCGGACATATTGTAATGATGGACCGGGAGACGTTTCTGAAAAGGCGCAAGAAGCTGCTGACACAGGGACCTGACCCGGCGGCGCAGGCATGAGAAAGCATGAAGGAGGCCGCCTATGGAGGATGTACTGAGCCTTGCGGCGGCAGTGGTGATCGTGCTTGCGCTGCGGCAATGGGCGGCGGAGTTAATTCGCGTGAAGGGAAGCAGCATGCTGTCCACCCTGCACAACGGTGACATACTGGGCGTAACGCGCTGGGATTACCGTGTGCATCCGCCCCGGCGGCTGGATGTGGTCATCTGTTACTATCCGGGGCGTTATATTCGCTGGAAGGGGAAGAAGCTGTTCCGTGCATGCTTTGTGAAGCGCGTGATCGGCCTGCCGGGAGAAACAATCGAGCTGCGGGAAAGCGTGGTTCATATCAACGGCCTGCCACTGGCGGAACCTTACCTTGACCCGATGAAGAACCGGCGGCTCCACAACATGCCGCCGGTTACGCTGGGCGAGGACGAGGTGTTTGTACTGGGGGACAACCGGGACAATTCGAATGACAGCCGCCGTGTGGGCCAGCTGAAGCTGAACATGCTTCGGGGGCGTGTTCGGTGCGTGCTGTTTCCTCCGAAGCATTGGCGGCGTATGCGGTAAGCATTACCAAAGATAAGAAGCAACACCCCAGCCAAGGTTATCCAAACTAACATCCTCCAGCGCGGCATTGACAGGCACGGTGCAGGTCAGGTCGCGGGAGACTGCGGCGCAGACCACTGAAGCAACGGGCTTGCCGTTTTGCCAGAGCGTCAAAGTGCCGTAACGATGCAGCAATTGCAAGTAATCCGGCAGAGAAAGCTGAAGGGCATGCATCAGGGCGGCATGGGCGCGTCCGACATAGCGGAAATGGTAGGCGGCGCAGGAGGGATCGTTATCCGGCGCGTCCTCCTGCCAGCGCCGAATAAAGCCGAAGCGCCAGCAGTTTTCCAGCAGCCAGCGTCCCTCGGAGGAAGCGCTGAGCGGTTCGCTGCGGGGCAGCTGATCCCAGCCGTCGCACAGGCGAATATCCACAGCCCACGCGGTTTGATGCTCGGAAGTTCCTTCAGGTGCGATCTCGTGCAGCGCCTGGGCGAAGGCTGCTTCCAGGGGCAGCGTGTTTGCCAGCTCGCAGAAGCGCTCTACACGAAGCGTTCGCTGCTGTTGGGGGGATACGCTGGCGCGCATGACGGTCAGCAAGGCGATATGCTCCCTTCGCGCAGCGCTGAACAGCGTTTCCAGTGCGGAAATAGCGTCCGCACCCAGTACAGCCTGCGTGTCGCGGCAGGTCACCGTGCCGTGGGTAGCAGCCAGCAGGTTAAAGGTATTGGGCGGGGCGGCGTGATCCGGCAGCGGATGGGTGCGGTCAATGAGCATCAGCCGCCCGGAAAGCAGCTTGTCCTTGCCGTAAGTCACCGTGGCAGTTGCCGCATTTGCGGGCAGCGACGCGGTGATGCTGCTAGGCAGTGCATAGGCGGTGGAGGGCTGCGTGACGTCAGGCTGCGCCATGGGCTGATAAGCTGCGGTCACGGGGGCGGACGGCTGGAAAAGCAGACAGCTCCCGCCTGTGACAAGCAGCGTCAGCACAAAAATGGACAGTGCCTGTACACGGCGCTTGGGCGCAGATGCGCCGCCGCGAAGAGGATGTAAGCGGATCATGATTTCATCGCCCCCATGCAAATCGTAGCTGTGTTCAGGTACATTATGCCGCATGGGAAAGGAAAAAATTCACAGCCGTGGCGGCATCCCGCCGCTGCGGACGCGCTGCGCGCCTTGCGCAAGCGTGGGTTCTATGATAAAATATGGCTATGCGGTGATCACCGCTTGCCTGGATGGCGTGATGACAGCAGGTATCGCCCCAAAGGCGCATGCGCTGCTTTAGGAAGGACGGTCGATCCTCTGATGAAAAAGAAGCTGCTTTTTGTTTTGCTGCTGACGCTGGGTCTGCTGCTGTGCGGCGGCGCTTTTGCGCAAAACTACACCTTCGATGCGCTGCATGCCTCCTGTACGATCAGTGACAGCTACATTCTGCTGACGCCTGATAATCTGGAGGAGCATCCCGAATGGCTTGCCAACCAGGGAACGACGGCGGAAGAACTGAAGGCGGCCTGGTCGGAGGACGGCGTACTGCTGGAGGCCTGGAACGGCAACGGCGATGTGCGCATTCGCATTTCTGCCGTGCAGGACGATCAGGCCGCGCTGTACTACGATCTGGATCAGCAGGAGACCAAGGCACGCACGGCGTTCCGTACCGGGCATACCAATGGAACGCTGTATGCCAGCGATGGCATTACCTACACAGGCGCAAGCTGGAAGCGTATCAGCGATGCGGCGGGGCGCTTTTTGACGTTGACCTATAAGCAGACGACTGGCGGCAATACCTACTATGGCCTGATGCGGCGCACGGTTCGCAACGGCTATACAGTCACGGTGGATTACCGGGTCTCGGGCCGTAAAATCAAGAATGCGGACAAAAACGCGCTGGTGGATATTATGACCACTTGGAAATTCAACCAGACGGGCACGGCGCCTTCCGAGGTGACCGGGGCGCTGGTATTTATCAGCATGCCGCCTGCGGAGACGAACACGGGCAGCTTTACGGTAGAAGGCACCTGCGGCGCAGGCTTGCAGGTCATCGGCGTTGTCATGCGTATGACGGCTACCGAGCCGATCCGTGTGGAGGCCACCGCAAGCAAGTCGGGCAAGTTCTCGCTGGATGTGAAGCTGACCGAGGAAGGCATTTACCTGATGACCGTCTCCGTGCTGAATGGAGATGACGTGGTGGCGGAAAAGGTTTTTGACACCACGACCTATCAGAAAAACCTGCTGCCCGTGAATCTGGACAGTCCGCTGCCTACGGACCTGACCAGCAGCAAGACGGTGATCTCCGGCAAAACGCTGCGTAACACGACGGTGCAGTGCATCGTGGGGGACTATCGTAAGCAGGTGCGTACCAACGCTTCCGGCAAATTCTCCTTCACGCTGGACACCGCTGACGCGGGCAATTATGAGCTGGTGCTGAGCTTCCAGAAGAAGGGCTACAGCGACCGCCGCTTTACGCAGACCATGAACCGCACCATCTCCGAGGAGGAGCAGCGTGCCCAGTGGAAGAGCGATGCAGTGAAGCCCGCCTATTCCACGCTGACGAAGAAGCTGACGGGCTACACGGGCCGTATCATGGGCTACAACCTGTATGTGGTGCGCATGGATCAGGCTGAGGACGGCACCTGGGAGGTGCTGATGGCGATGGATCAGAAGAAGGGCGCCTATCGCAACATGGTGGTGGTAACGACCGCCGAGGAACCCAGCAGCTTGGTCATTGGCACACAGGTCAAAATGTATGGACGCTGCACGGGCAGCTATGTTTATCAGAATGAGGACGGCACCACGGAGAACCTGCCGTGCTTTGAACTGCTTTTCTGGGATTGATCTCCGCCAGCCGCTGCGGGAACATCGCGGCGGCTGCGCTCTTTTTGGAAAGGGGGAGCCTTGCATGAGTAATACCCAAACCCTGAAGTGTCCCTCCTGCGGCGCTTATCTGGTGTACGATCCCGAGGCGGGGCGTTTTACCTGCCCTTTTTGCAGCGCGTCATTCACTCAGGCAGAGGTGGAGCAGCGCACAGCGAAAGCATCCGCGCAGCAGGCTGCGCCGCATACGCATGCCTATCACTGCACAAACTGCGGTGCAGAGCTGGTGACCGATGAAACTACCGCCGCGACCTTCTGCTATTACTGCCATAATCCGGTGACGCTGATGGATCGCGTTTCTGATGATTTTCATCCCGATGGCATCATTCCGTTCACGCTGTCGCGCGATCAGGCGCAGAAAAAGTTCAAGGAGTATCTCTCGCAAAAGAAATTTGTGCGGCGGGAATTCCTCAGCGAGGACTCGCTGGAAAAGATGACTGGCGTGTATTATCCCTATTGGGTGGGGACCGTGAATGGACACGGGAATTTTCAGGGCGAGGGGACTCGGGTAACGACGACCCCCACAACGATCATCACCAAGTATTATGATGTGCATCGGACGGGTACGCTGCACTTTCAGCATCTTGTGCGCAAGGCACTGAACAAATGCGACCGCAAGCTGTCGGATGGTATTCACCCGTATCACTTCGAAAAAACGAAGCCTTTTTCCACATCTTATCTGAGCGGCTTTGTGGCGGAAATGCGTGATGTGGAAAAGCATGAAGTAGAAGCTGACATGGTGCATGAAGCCCATGAACAGACGGATAAGCTTATGCGAGCGGGGATGAGCTTTGATACGCTGCGTGGGGATACAACCTTCGTCAAGGACCGAACAGATCTTCGCTATCTGCTGCTGCCGGCCTGGGTACTGACGTATCGGGGCGATAAACCGGGAACGACGTATTATTACATGATGAACGGACAGGGCGGCGAGGTCTGCGGCAAGCTGCCTATTCGCTGGGGCAAGTTGCTGGGTGTTGCGGCGCTGGCAGGCGGCATCGTGTGCGGACTGCTGTGCTTGGGAGGGATGCTCCTATGGTAAAACGGTTTTGGATGGTGCTGCTGGCGGTGTTTCTCCTGCCGCTGTATGCGCTGGCAGAACGGCCTGTCGTTGTGGACGATGCTAACCTGTTCTCCACACAGGAGGAAGAAAGCATTGCGGCAAAGGCGCAGGAGATCATTGACAAATATCAGGTGGATATTGTGGTTGTGACCAGCTATGCTCCAAAGGCCGAGCGCTCACAGGACTTTGCGGACGATTACTTTGATTACAACGGCTATGGCATTGGCAAGGACGGTGCAGGCTTGCTGTACCTGATCGATATGACCAACCGGGTGCCGACGATCTCCACCAAGGGTGTGATGATCGACTATATCACGGATCATCGCCTGAATGAGTTGTTTGATTGCAGCTATGATGCGCTGCGGGCCAGGAAATATGGGCGTTCTACTTTGCAGCTGTTGGATCGCCTGGAGGAGTTCATGGCGGAGGGACGCGAGGAAGGCTCCTTCCGCTATGACGCGCAGACGGGAGAACGACTGTCGGGTCTTTACAATAAACTGACACGAAACGAACTGCTTACGGCTGTTCTCGCAGGACTGGCAGTGATGGGGGCCATCGTGCTGGTTGTTTATCGAAAGTATCAGCTTCGCGGCAGCACCTATCACTTTGACCCAGCTTCGCAGGTGACCATGCACGATGACGTGTGCAACGAACGGTACCTGCGGCAAACGGTCGTTCGCCGCAACGTAGATTCCGATGGCGGTTCAGGCGGTGGCGGCGGCATGGGCAGCAGCGTTCACACCTCCTCCAGCGGCAGCTTCCATGGCGGCGGCAGCGGACGGGGCTTCTGATCCGGTGGACAGCAAAAAAGGCATCGCCTGTGCAGCACGATCATGCGCTGTAGGCGATGCCTTTTGCTATTGCCTGCATTACAGCAGCCCGTCTGCAAAGCTGCAATGCTGAAGCAGTATGTCACACAGGCTAGACAAGCCCTGCGCGTCCTCCTCGTCAAAGCGCCCCTGCACGGGGCTGTCCAGATCAAGCACACCGATCACTTTGCCAGACTGTATCAGGGGAATCACAACCTCTGAAGCTGAGACGCTGTCACAGGCAATGTGGCCCGGAAACACATGCACATCCAGCACCAACTGTGGCTCGCGCGTTTGAGCGGCGGTGCCGCATACGCCGCGACCAAAGGGGATCGTCACGCAGGCAGTTTTGCCCTGAAACGGGCCAAGCAGCAGCGTTTCGCCCTTTGCCAGATAAAATCCGGCCCAGTTCAGTTGGGGCAGTGCATGATAGATCAGCGCCGCCATATTTGCAAGGTTGGACAGGGGAGAGGTCACACCATCGCACAGCGCAGCAAGCTGCTGACGCATCAGCGCATAGCAGGCGGCCTTCTCCTGCGGATACAGTCCGGTTTCAAGCTCCATTTCAGTCAACACTCCTACCTTATATGCTTATTTATTGACATGCACATAGCGCACATCGGCAACATCCTGTCCGCCGATATGATACGCTACGGTGTCGCTGGTTACCTTAAAGCCATGGCGGGCATAGAATGCAGCGGCGCGCTCGTTCCCGCGGATCATCCATAGATAAACGCGCGCATAGCCCTGCTCCCGCAGGCGGCGCATGACCTCGTTCAAGAGCTGCTCGCCGTAGCCCTTGCCAAGATATTCGGGCAATAGATAAATGGAGACGATCTCGCCCCAGTCGCTGTGATCTTCATCGCGTCCCCGCCCGTAGCAAGCGCAGCCCACAGGCTGCTTTTCATCATAAAGAAGGATGGCCTCGAAGCGTCCGCTCAGCAGCCAGGAACGCATAGAGGGTACCCAATATTCATCCGGCAGACGTGCCAGATAATCATCATTGATCAAGCCGCGATAGGTCTTGCGCCAACTGGACGCATGGATGTGGCTGATAAGTCCCGCGTCCTCCGCCGCAGCCTCGCGAAAATGAACCATCGCAGTTCACGCTCCCTTCCGGCTCATTATGCGCCCTCCGGGCTGTGCTGTCAAGGGTCATGTGGCACAATGCTTCAGCGGCGCTCTTTCGGAAGAAAGTGGACGGGGCGATTGATTTACAGCTGCTTGCATGGTATAATTTGCAAAACGGGGAAAGGGAGGTAGGCCGATTGCGTAAGTTGCTTGCGGCGGTGCTGTGCCTGCTTTTGCCCGTGAATGCCGCGTTTGCTGCAACGCTGAAGGTAAGCAAAGCCCCCGCACCCGATGCGGCGGCAGGCTGCTATGCGTATGTGCTGACGGTCGAAAACAGCAGCGATACGGTGCTGCGGCGTATTTTTGTGGAGGAATATGGTGCGGAAGGGCTGATTGGCGGCTTCGTGCGCTATGAAGGTGCAGATACGCTGCTGAACCAGAACGGCACGGCAACCATCCTGTCCCTTGCGCCGGGAGAAAGTGTGCGCTTGTATTATGAAGCGCAGCTTCCGGAGCCGATGCAGCAAACAACGCTGCAAACCGTGTGCGGCCTGTCCGTCATGCGGACGGATGCCGCAGGTACGCAGCGGCTTGTGGTCATGGCGGTGGCGGACGATCCCATCGCGCTGAGTACATCAATGCCAACACCAACGGCGACTCCATCGCCTGCACCTACGGCAATTCCGTCCGGCGGACGGATGCAGCTGACGCTTGCACAGACGGCCTATGCGTCCGGTACGACAGGCTGCCTGGAAAACACGCTGATCCTGACTAACATCGGCGAGCTGCCTATGACGGACGCACGGCTGATGCTGGAGGAGCTGCGTCTATCCAATGGGGAAACCGTGGAGGGGACATGGCTGGATACGCAGAACTGGATACTGGATGCTTCCGGCGATTTGTGTCAGCCTGACGGTACGGTGCTGATGCCAGGAGAAAGCTTGGTTTTCCGATGTTGCTGGACGATCCCGCAGCAGGTTGAAGCGTCAGTGACGGGCAGCGGTGCGGTTCGCGGTTGGATGACCATGGAGGACAATATACGGCAGGATGCCTGTGCGGTGTTTCAGCTTCAGGAAATGCCCTGGACGCTGCATGTGGCGGCAGGCGTCGCACTGGATCAGACAGATTGCCTGTGGCTGGCAGGCACGCTGATTTTATGCCTGCTGATGATCGCCTGCTTCCGGCTGCGGCGCATTGCCAGGCAGGCAAGGTGAGGGACAGAGCATTCCCGCGCTGCATATGCTTCACTATAAGGCCAAGAAAAGGGAGCGTGACTTATGTTTCAGCAGCTCAGGGAGGATATAGCGGCTGTCATGGTTCGGGATCCTGCGGCAAAGTCCCAATGGGAGGTGCTGCTGTGCTATCCCGGCCTGAAGGCGGTGCGTGCGCACCGCCGCGCGCACTGGTTTTATACGCATGGACATGTGGTGCTGGCGCGCTGGATCTCCCAACGCTCGCGTCACCGCACAGGCATTGAGATCCATCCGGGTGCGCAAATTGGAAAGAGGCTGTTTATTGACCATGGCAACGGCGTGGTGATCGGCGAGACCGCAGTCATTGGGGATAACGTGACGCTGTATCAGGGGGTGACCCTCGGCGGCACCGGTAAGGAAACGGGCAAGCGCCATCCAACAATAGGCAATGGCGTGACCGTGGGCGCAGGCGCAAAGGTGCTTGGTCCCATTACCATTGGCGACAACAGCAAGGTGGGCGCAGGCAGCATTGTGCTGAAGGATGTGCCGCCCGGCTGCACCGTGGTGGGAAATCCCGGACGTGTGGTGCGCAAAAAACAGCCGAATCCCGCAGACGGCGTGGATCTGGATCAGATTCATTTGCCCGACCCCATGCTGGATAAGATGCAGGAGCTTTATCAGCGCCTGACGCATTTGGAAAAGTGTCTGCTGCAATGCGCCCAGGAAATGGGTTGCAAGGGCTGCGACGAAGCGTCATGCGCCTTGAAAAACCAAGTACAGAAACAACAAGATGAGATGGAGGAGAAATAAACATGCAGATTTACAACAGTCAAACCCGCCGCAAGGAGACCTTTGTGCCCCTGCACGAGGGCAAGGTGGGCATTTACGCCTGCGGCCCCACGGTGTATAATTATTTCCACATTGGCAACGCCCGCCCTTTTATTACCTTTGACGTGCTGCGCCGTTATCTGGAGCATAAGGGCTATGACGTGACCTTTGTGCAGAACTTCACGGACATTGACGATAAGATGATCAAGCGCGCCAACGAGGAAGGCATTACCGTCAAGGAGCTGGGCGAACGCTTCATCAAGGAATACTTCGTGGATGCCAAGGCGTTGGGCATTCGTCCTGCCACAGTGCATCCCAAGGCCACCGAGCATATTCAGGATATTATCGACCTGATCCAGCGTCTGGTGGATAACGGACACGCCTATGCGGTGAACGGCGACGTGTATTACCGTGTTTCCTCTTTCCCGGGCTATGGCAAGCTCTCGGGGCAGAGCGTGGAGGATCGGGAAATGGGCGCGTCCGAGCGGCTGGACGTGGAGACGGAGAAGGAAAATCCCGCGGACTTTGCCCTGTGGAAGGCACAGAAGCCTGGTGAGCCCGCCTGGGACAGTCCCTGGGGAAAGGGCCGTCCCGGCTGGCACATTGAATGTTCTGCTATGTCCATGAAGTATCTGGGGGAGACCTTTGACATTCACTGCGGCGGCAAGGATCTGCTGTTCCCGCACCACGAAAATGAAATTGCCCAGTCGGAGGGCGCAACGGGCAAGCCCTATGTGCGCTATTGGATGCACAACGGCTTCATCAACATTGACAACGAGAAGATGAGCAAGTCCAAGGGCAATTTCTTTACCGTGCGCGATATTGCCAAGGAATACAATCTGGAGGCGGTGCGGCTGTTCATGCTGTCCGCCCAGTATCGCAGCCCCATCAATTTCAGCCGGGATCAGATCGAGGCTGCAAATGCCTCGCTGACCCGTCTGTACACTGCGCGGGATCAGCTGCGCTTCCTGCTGAAGAGTGCGCAGGACAAGCCCATGACGGAAAGCGAGCAGGAGCAGGTGGCCCGGCTGAAGCAGTACGAAAGCCGCTTTGATGACGCGATGGATGACGACTTGAATACGGCGGATGCCATCGGCGCAATTTTCGAGCTGGTAAAGGATGCTAACGTATCCCTGAATGCGGAGAGCAGCAAGCAGGCTGTGCAGGCGACGCTGGATAAGCTGATGGAGCTGTGCGGTATTCTGGGGCTGCTGCAAAAGACGGATGACGAGCTGCCCGCTGAGATTCAGCAAATGGTGGACGAGCGTGCGCAGGCGCGTAAGGAAAAGAACTGGAAGCGCAGCGATGAGCTTCGCGATGCCATCAAGGCGGCGGGCTATGTGCTGGAGGACACGCCGCAGGGACAGAAGGTCCGCAAGAGCGTGTAAGCATGACAATGGAGAAGCGGCGCGGGAAGGATATTCGCTGGGCCTTGGGCGTGGTATGCCTGGGCCTTGCCTTTCTCGCGCTGTTTTTTCCTGTCTGCCGCGCGCGGCTGCAAGCGCCTGCATCCCAGACCTTTCTTGTAACGGAGCGGGAGCAGGATGCGTCGGCTGAGTCTCTTGCAGGCAGGATAAACGTTAATACAGCGGATGCTGCGGCCTTGACAGCGCTGCCCGGCATCGGCGAGACGCTTGCTGCGCGGATCATTGCAGCCCGGGAAGCCTGCGGCGGCTTTGCCTATGCTGAGGATTTGCTGCAGGTGCCGGGCATCGGCGCGAAAAAACTGGAAGCGATTCGTTCACTGATCTGCTTCGAACAGGAGGATTGACATGGCTTATCAGGCGCTTTATCGCCAGTGGCGGCCGCAGAATTTCAGCTCCATGGTGGGGCAGGAGGCCATAATTGCCACCCTGCGCAATCAGATCATGACAGACCGCATTGCACACGCCTATCTGTTCTGCGGCTCGCGCGGAACAGGCAAGACCTCCACGGCGAAGATCATGGCTCGGGCCATCAACTGTCAGCAGCCTGTGCAGGGCGATCCCTGCGGCGTATGCGAAAGCTGCAAGCGCCTGATGGGTGACAACAGCCTGGACATTCTGGAAATCGACGCGGCAAGTAACAACGGTGTGGATGAGATTCGTGACCTGCGCGAGACGGTGAAATATCCGCCCCAGTACGGCAAGTATAAGGTTTATATCATCGATGAGGTACACATGCTCTCCGCGTCGGCCTTTAATGCGCTTTTGAAAACGCTGGAGGAGCCGCCGGCGCATGTGGTGTTTATTCTGGCAACGACAGAGCCGCAGAAGCTTCCCGCAACGATTTTGTCCCGCTGCCAGCGCTTTGATTTTGGACGCATTCCCGCAGAACAGATTGTGGGCCGTTTGCGGGAGGCTGTGTCGGGCGCAGGCGGTACGGCGACGGATCAGGCGCTGCATGTCATCGCCCGGGCGGCGGAGGGCGGCATGCGTGATGCACTGTCCATCCTTGACATGTGTCTGGGCTATCAGAGCGAGGTGACAGAGGAGCTTGTCCGCAGTGTGCTGGGAACGGCAGACCGCGCATTTCTGTTCCGTTTTGGCGAACAATTACAGGCTGCGAACGTACAGGGCGTTATGCGCATGATCGACGAGCTGATACGCAGCGGACGGGAGCCGCTGGTCTTTTCGAAGGATGTTTCACAGCATCTGCGCGCACTGATGATGGCCCGAAGCTGCGGTGATGAGCTGGCTGCGCTGCTGGAAATTACGGAGGAGGACGCGGCGGCTTATCGTACCCAGGCGCAGGGCTTTACCGATCAACGGCTGCTGCGCATGTTGGAGATTTTCATGTCCGTGGAGACGGATATGCGCTGGGCCTCCTCGCCGCGCATTGCTCTGGAAGCGGCTGCCTTGAAGGCATGCCTGAAGACGAATGAGGCGGACGCAGCCGCGCTTACCGAGCGCATTGCGGAGCTGGAAAAGGAGCTTTCCGCACTGAAGGATCAGCTGCAAAGCGGTGCATTCATGCCTGCAAAACCCGCGCGAGCTGCTGCTGCAAAGGCAACTGTGAAGCCTGCGCAGCCTACGGAAGCACCCGCTGCAACGATGCCGCTGTCGCCGACCGGCAAGGCTCCCGGCGAAGCGTGGAAGGCCGCGATGGATATGCTGAAGCGCAATGACCCTGCCACCTACAGCTTCCTGACCATGGGGTGCTTTGGCGGCTGCGAGGGAGACGTGTATCGCTGGTATGCTAATCCGGGGCAGGAATTCTGTGTACGTCTGCTCAACGGCGATGCCAAGCGCAGCAGCGTGGTTCAGGCATTGACGCAGGCTCTTGGCATGGAGGTCAAGTTTGAGGCACTGTCCCAAAAGGATTCTTCCCAGCCAGACCCAGATGCCCAGGAGGATACGCTGCTGGCAGCACTGAAGGAATCCTTTGGCGGTGAGAATGTTACCGTGCAGGAGCAGGGCAAATGAACCATATAGCATCTCTTTTTACACAGCTGCCGTGTCTGCATGGCATTGCAGCGTCAGCCTTAGCCGGAACGCACGGGCGCATTTTTACTGCATGGAATGCGCCGCATGCGGCGATACTGACGGTGGGGGATTTTATGCTGTGCGGCGGCAAACCAGGAAGCGCAGGCCTTACGCTGCTGAGACAGGCGCTTAAGCAGGCGTCATCCACGCCGATCCTTTATGCACCCGGCCTATGGGAGAAAGCTGTTCATCAGGCTGGGCATTTTGCAGCGAGTGAACGCACAGGCTTTCAGCTGCTGCCGTCGGGAGAGAAAACAATTTCGCCTGCATTGCTGACATTACCACAGGGCTTTACAGCGTCCATCATGACGGAGGACGATGCGCGAAAATGCCAGCAGGAAGAATGGTCGCGGGATTTTGTGAGCGTATTTGCATCTCCCGCAGCATTTGTCCGGCAGGGGCTTGGCATGCTTTTGCGCGATCCCACAGGGGAAGCCGTGGCAGGAGCAAGCTCCTATGTAGCATGGCCCGGTGGCATTGAGGTGCAGCTGGAGACGCGCCATGACCAGCAGGGACGCGGCTACGGCACCCTCATTGCGGCACAGCTTTTGCAGGCGGCATGGGCAAGAGGCTTGACCGTTTCTTGGGATGCGGCAAATGACACTTCAGCCCATATTGCGGGGAAGCTCGGCTTTTCTTCGACAGGGCGTTATCGCGTTTGGACGCATGTATCATGAAATGTATCAATACGTATTGCAATCTGAAGCGATCTGCGCTATACTCTAGGCAGTCGGACTAATCATCAAAGGAGTATCTGAAATGGCTAGAATGTTTGGTACGGATGGCGTTCGCGGAATTGCGAATAAGGATTTGACATGCGAGCTGGCCTTCAAGCTGGGACAGGCCAGTGCTTTTGTGTTGGCGAGCAATGTACATCGCCCTACGATCCTTGTGGGACGCGATACGCGCATCAGCGGTGAGATGCTGGAATCTGCGCTGGTGGCGGGCATTTGCAGCGTAGGTGCGCGGGCAGTGCTGGTGGATGTGCTGCCTACCCCCGGCATTGCTTATCTGACCCGCTATTATCAGGCGGATGCGGGCGCGGTGATCTCCGCCAGCCACAACACGGTGGAATATAATGGCATCAAGTTCTTTGACAAGAACGGCTGCAAGCTGCCCGATGCGGTGGAAGACCGCATTGAGGAGATCATCCTGCACGGCGACCCTGCCATGAAGTTCCCCATTGGCGACAGGGTGGGCCGCCCCGTGCGTCAGCGCAATGCACAGCGCCGCTATATCGACTTTGTGAAGGAAACCACGGGCGTGCGGCTGGACGGCCTGCATATTGTGGTGGACTGTGCGCAGGGTGCGAGCTCCATGGTAGCGCCTACCGCGCTGAGCGAGCTGGGTGCGGTGGTCTCCGCCTATTATCATGAGCCGGACGGTACGAATATCAATGAAAACTGTGGTTCCACCCATCCCGAACGGCTGTGCGAGCTGGTGCGGGAGCTGGGCGCGGATGTGGGCTTGGCATTTGACGGAGACGCGGACCGTCTGATTGCCGTGGACGAACGCGGACAGATCATCAATGGCGACCAGGTGATGTGCATCTGCGCGGCGCACCTGAAAAGCCAGGGCCGTCTGCGTAACAACACGCTGGTGACCACGATCATGAGCAACATGGGCCTTGATCTGGCGCTGAAAAAGCTGGGCATTAAGCAGGTCAAGACGAAGGTCGGCGACCGCTATGTGCTGGAAAACATGCTTGCGAACAACTATAACCTGGGCGGCGAACAAAGCGGTCATGTCATCTTCCTGGATCACAACACCACGGGCGACGGCCTAATCACGGCGCTTCAGCTGCTGACGGTGATGGTGGAAAGCAAAAAGAGCCTGAGCCGCTTGAGCGAAGTTATGGAGATCATGCCTCAGGCACAGTATGTGGCAAAGGTCACAGACAGCCGCAAGTATGACTTCGACAAGGATGAGAAGATCGTTGAAGCGATCCATGCACTGGAAAAAAAATACGAGGGCCGTGGTCGTGTGCTGGTGCGGGCCAGCGGCACAGAGCCTTATGTGCGTATCATGATCGAAGGCCCCGACCAGTATGAGATGGATCAGGATGTATACAGCATGGCGCAGCTGATCGAAAAGCAGCTGAACAACTAAAACAGTGCCATGCAAAGGTTTCCTGAAAATTGTGCTTGCAATTTCAGGCAAAGTAACGTATAATAAATAAGCCGTGTTCATGATGAAGATTGGGTCCTGTGCGATCTTCTGGTGTGAACCCTGTCAGGTCCTGACGGAAGCAGCAGTAAGCGCTTTTGAGGATGTGCTGCGGGTTCGCCCAATCTGAGTGAGCCGGTTTTTTTATACCCCGAAAATGAGAAACAGGAAAAGCCCACTGTGGTCTGTGCGACCGACAGCGGGCTTTTATGATGCCAAGGTCATTATGCCTTTCCGGCGAGAATATCCATGCCGCGTTCTTCCTGGAACTGGTTGGTATAAAGTTGGTAATAGTAACCGCGCTTGGCAATCAGCTCATGGTGCGTGCCATCCTCTGTAATACGACCATCCTGAATGACCAGAATGCGGTCTGCAGAGCGCACGGTGGATAGACGGTGGGCAATGATGAAACTGGTTCGTCCCGCAAGCACCGTTTGAATCGCATGCTGAATGATCTGCTCGGTTTCGGTATCCACCGAGGAGGTGGCCTCGTCCAGCACAAACAGCGCAGGGTTGCACAGAATGGCGCGAGCAAAGGAAATCAGCTGCTTTTGGCCCGTAGAAAGGCGGTTGCCGCCTTCGCCGACCTCACTGTCATAGCCCTTGTCCATCTTCAGAATGAAGCCCTCGGCGTTGACCATTTGTGCGGCGCGATGAACCTCCTCGTCCGTTGCATCAGGCCGACCATAGCGGATATTGTCTGCAATGGTGCCGCTGAACAGATGAGGACTTTGCAGCACATAGCCCAGATTGCTTTGCAGCCAGAGCTGGCTGCGCTTGCGATAATCCACCCCGTCAATGAGAATCTGCCCCTCTGTCGGTTCATAAAAGCGGCACACCAGGTTTACAATGGTACTCTTACCGCTGCCGGTTTCACCGACAAGCGCAATGGTCTGTCCTGCCTGAATGTGCAGGTTGAAGTGCGAGAGAACCTGCTCACCGTCCTTGTAGCGGAAGGATACATCCTTGAACTCTACTTCGCCGTGAAGCTTCGGCCAATTCTCGCGCTTGGGATGGAAGTTATCGCCAAATTCCGCCACCACTTCAGGGGAGTCCACGATGTCCGGTTCCGTTTCCAGCAGGGAGATGACGCGCTCTGCTGCTGCCTGCGATGATTGCAGCTCGGCAAAGATGCGCGCAATGTCACGAACAGGCTGGAAGAACTGCACAGTGTAGCTGACGAATACGTTCACCGTACCCAGCGTCATAACGCCAATCAGCACGTCCTGACCACCCTTCCACAGGGCGTAAGCGGTGGCAAGAGACCCCAGGGAAACGACAATGGGCAGAAACAGTGCGGACAGCGTAGCGGCCCGTACCGAGGAATTGCGCATTTCGTCCGCAACCTGGTTGAACTCCTGAATGTTCATTTCCTCGCGGACCAGAGTCTTGGTGGTCTTGGCGCCGTTGATGCCCTCGTTGAAGCCAGCCGTAATCTGGCTGTTGGCCTTGCGCACCTTGCGGTAGGATGCCAGAATGCTTTTCTGGAATTTCCAGGAAATGACTGCCAGCGGGGGAAGCACCAGGATGACGACCAGCGCCAGCTTCCAGTTCAGCACAAACATCTGCACAGAGCAGCAGACCAGAAAGACTGCGCCCCAGCACAGGTCCAGCAAAGACCAGCCGATGGTGTCCGCCAGCCGCTGGGTGTCGTTGGTCAGACGGCTCATCAGATAGCCCACGGGCATGCGGTCGTAGTAGGAGAAAGGCAGCTCCTGCAGCTTTTGAAAGCCCAGCTTTCGAATGGTGTAGCAGGTACCCGTTTCAACATAGCCGCTTTGCCGCAGGAACACAAAGATGGCAACGACCTGAAAGGCCAGCATGCCCAGATACACGCCGATGAAGGCGGGAATACCCTGCGTGGTCTGCCCGGTGATGAAGTTATCAATGGCATAGGAGGTCATCATGGGGAAAAGCACGTCCATGATGGCGCTCAGTGCCATAAAGACTGCGATGATTGCCAGGTTTTTATGGAAGGGCTTTGCAATGTGCAGCAGCTTCTTCCACAGGGAAAGATCGAATCGCTTGGTATAATCCTGCTCCTGAAAGGACTGCATCAGGCGTTCACCTCACTTTCTTTGGGAGAGACGGAGGCGTTCAGTTCCTCCTCCAGCACGTTCTGAATGTTATTGATGCGTTGATACAGGCCGGGACGTGCACAAAGCTCTGCATGCGTACCCTGATCGGCGACCTTGCCGTCCTCCAGCACCAGAATGAAATCTGCCTGAGACAGGGTCGTAATACGATGGCTGATGATGAGGGTAGTCACGCCCTGTGCACGGTTTTGCAGTGCAGCACGAATCTGGGCGTCTGTCTCAGTATCCACCGCGGACAGCGAATCGTCAAAAATAAGAATATGGTTGTCCTTCAGCAGTGTCCGTGCAATGGCAACACGCTGCTTCTGACCGCCAGAAAGCGTCACGCCGCGCTCGCCTACCAGTGTGTCCCAACCTTGATCGGCCTTGCTGATAAAGCCCTCAGCGCAGGCGATTCGTGCAGCGTCTACCACGCGCTCCATGGTAGGCTCCTTTAAGGCAATGCCCACATTGTCGCGGATGGATTTGCTGTACAGGAAAGGCTCCTGCAAGATCAAGCCCACGTGGCTGCGCAAATAATCGCGATCGATTTTGTTCAGCGGTACGCCGCCGATGGAAATCGTGCCGCTGGTTGGCTCATACAGGCGCTGCATCAGATACATCAGCGTGCTTTTGCCGCTGCCCGTACCACCCAGCACGGCGACGGTTTTGCCAGCGGGGATCGTGAAGCTCACATCCTTCAGCACAGGCTCTTCGTTGTCATAGGCGAAAGAAACATGATCGAACACGATGTCGCCGTGCAGGTCGGGCTTCAGCGCGTTGGGTTCGTCCGGCTCCGCAGGCTCAGAAAGAATGTCCTGAATGCGCTCCATGGAGATGAGGCTCTTGCCTGCGTCGGACAGGGTGCGTCCCAGCTGACGAATGGGGAAGAGCAGCTGTCCCACATAGGTGGTGAAGATGATGAGCGTGCCAACAGTGATCTCGCCGCGGCTGGCGTATACAACGCAGATCAGCAGCGTGATCATGGATTGCAGCATGCTCAGCGCATCGCCGCCACCCCAGTAGATGGCCAGCAGGTCGTTCAGATGTTTGGCCTTTTTGCGGAAGTCTCCGCTGGCCTCATCGAACTTTTCCACCTCGCGCTGCTGCTGTCCAAAGGCGCGAACCACACGCACACCCGTCAGATTTTCCTGGAGCACCGCGCTCATTTTGCCCTCGGCTTCGTCCATGACGCGGAAGCCCTTGTGAACGCGCCCGAAGAACCACATGGCGAACAGGAACAGTGCGGGGATCAAAATCAAGGAGTACAGCGTGATGGACACATTCTTGCCCAGCAGAATGACAAGTGAAAGCGTCACCAGCAGCAGGGTATTGACCACTTCCATGATCTGCACGGAAAGGAAACGCCGAATGGTGTCCACATCGCTGGTGCAGCGCTGGATCAGATCGCCCGTAGCCGCTTTAACATGATAGGAGAAGGGGAGACGCTGCAAGTGGCTGTACAGCTGCTCGCGCAGGGTAAGGGCAATGTTTTCGCTGGCTACTGCGCTCAGTCGGCCCTTGAAAAAGGTGAAAACGCCGTTGAGCAGATTCAGGCCGACAAGCACCGCGCCCAGAATCCATAGGTTCTCCCGCAGAAAGGCGCGGCCTCCCAGCGCTTCGATGGGCTGCAGCACCCAGGCGGGAAGCGTGGAGGGTGCGGTACCCAGCACGCTGTCAATGGTTTCCGCCAGCAGAACAGGTGTTGCAAAGCCAATCAGCACGATCATGACAGTGCTGATCATGGCGCCCAGAAAGGCCCAGATGTTGCTTTTTACCAGCTCCCACATACAGGCCGCCGGTTTTTTCCGGTTGGGTTGCATAGTATCCTCCTTGAAAATTGTCGTTGCCAGACGGCGTGGAACGAGCCGCGCCGGAGGAAGTGAAAGAGAAAAATATAAAAAAGCATCGGCTGCGAAGCTTGTCCGCAGCCGATGCGAATAGTCACCTGATTCAGGCCATGAAAAGCCTACGAACGGGTGCGCAAAAGGCCGCAGAAAGACATGCAAACAGCATTCCCGTCTGCATACAGGGCAAAGGTCTTCACGTAATCCAAGATGGTCATTGTTCTGCGGCCTCCTTTCTCAAAATATTTTGGGAGCAATGCTCACAACAGTTGCTAGTATACTGTATCAAGCGACTGTTCGTCAAGCATTTTTTTGCAAATAAGGGAATTTCGTTCAAAAACAGGCGATCGCCCGCCAAAACGAGGAACGGCGGCGCTGCATCTCAGCATTCTTCCAGCGCCTCGCGGTAGAACTGGTCCATTTCCGCCTGCGTGGGGAACACTGCTACAAACATGCGGTTGCCCATGGCTCCGCTCAACGCATCGGGAATGCGGGTCACCATGCGCATTTGCGGGGCGTAGCGCTCCAGCAGCGCGTCATCGTTCAGGCGGAACGGCTTGCCGTCCCGCCGCCCCAGGAAGGCACAGAAGGCATGCTCGCCCTCCGCTTTGGTGGAATGGTCAAAGGCAATCATGTCTGCCCAAATTTTGTAAACGTCCGTGCTGTTGGCAAAGTTCATCATGTCGGGCGTGAAGCCGCCGCAGGGCCGCATGTTGACCTCCAGCGCCACCACATCGCCCTTTTTACCCATGCCCGGCTGATCCTGTGTCAAACGGAAGAATTCAAAATGCACAAAGCGGCTCTTTACGCCAAAGCTCTTGACGGTGGCGCGGCCCGCTTGGCGCGTGTCCTCCGGCAGATCCTTGACGATATAGTAAATGGAGTTGTCATTGTCGTTTACAATGTCCATGATGGAGAAGGGCGTTACATTGCCGGTCTCAAAAATCGGCTCGCCCTCTGCATTGATGATCGCATCATAAGAGTTGACTTCCGCATAGATGAACTCCTCCATGATGTAGCCGACGTTTGGCTCCTTCTGGGCCAGAAATTCTCCAAGGTCGCTGTCGCTTTCCAGCTTATAGGTGTGGGACGCGCCTACGCCATTGTCCGGCTTTACCACCACAGGGTAGCCTACCTCATCAATGAACGCACGGCAGCCGTCAAAATCATCCACCATGTGATAGCGCGCCACCGGGATACCCGCCTTGCGATAGTATTCCTTCATGTGGGACTTATACTTGATGCGGGGCATATCCTCCACCTGGAAGCCGCTGGCGATATGGAAATCTGTGCGAAGCATTGCATCGCGCTCCAGCCAATATTCGTTATTGCTTTCCAGCCAGTCAATGCGTCCATATTTGAAGATAAAGAAAGCCACGGCCCGGTAAACCTCGTCATAGTTTTCCAGACTGCCGACCTTGAAATATTCATCCAGGCTGTTTTTCAATTCGCCGGAAAGCTCGTCATACGGCTGATCGCCAATGCCCAGCACCCGCAGGCCGTTGTTTTTCAGCTCCCGGCAAAACTGCCAGTAGTTGGTGGGAAAATTCGGAGAGATGAATACGAAGTTCTTCATAGGTGTCATACCGCCTTTGCTATTGAATGAAATGAAGGGAGGCTCAGCCCAGCAGATGGGGGACGAAGTAGGCAACCTGTTTATACCACCAGTCCCAATCATGGGCGCAGTCATAGCCCCAGAAGTCCACCCACAGGCCCAGATGCTTTTCAGCGTTCAGCTCTGCAATGCGCCGCGTGGTCTCCGGCATTTCCCAAGGCCCCTGACCAACGCAGATGATACCCCGGTGCTGGCGATATTCTTGTGCAAAAGGATGATCCGCAGGCATGCCCGCCAGGTAATCCACCGGGGAATTGCGGTAGACCACCTCATCCATGTAATCGCCAAAGCCATAGGACGCAGTGTAGATACCACTCAGGGCCAGCATGCTGTCAAAGAGCGCGGGGAAGCGGAAAAACAGGTTTGCCGCATGCAGCGCGCCCAGGCTGCATCCAAAGGCCAGCACGCCGGGATAGTCCGTCCAGCCGTTGCGCTGATTCACCATATCCCGCATGAAGGGAACCAGCTCATCGGTGATGAAGTGCAGCCACTGCTCATAACGGCGAATGCGCCAGAAGGGATCGCCCTCCGTGTTGGACCAGGTTTCCTGGTCAATGGTGTCAATGGAGAATACCATGTACTGGCCTGCCTCAATGAAAGGGGCCCAGGCGTCCGTCATGTGAAAATTCTCGAAATCGAAGAAGCGTCCGTTTTGGCAGGGAATGAACAGCATGGGACGGCCTGCGTGACCGTAGACCTTGACCTCCATGTCCCGGCCCAGGGCAGGGCTGAATTGCTTGAAATACTGCGTTTCCATGACTTTTCTTACGACCTTTCGTACAGCAGCGTTTGTATCATGAAGGGAAGCTGTTCTTCCCAGCAGGCCTCGCAATGGTCGCCGTTGGGAACGATGCGGCTGTTGACCAGTAGTCCCTTTTCCATCAGCCGCATGGTCATTTGGCTGAAGATGTGCAGCATGCCTGGGTGATTCGCCATCTCCCGGGAGCCGTAATCCATGTACAGCACAGTGTCCGGCGCAATGCTGCTTTCGCGGATCAGCCGATTCATGCGGGATGCGCATACCCAGACTGAGGGAGAAAGCGCCGCCGCCCGGGAGAAAACCTCGTTATAGGCCAGCAGGGCGTAAAGGCTCATCAGCCCGCCCATGGAGCTTCCGCCGATGAAGGTCGCTTCCCGCATGGGCAGGGTGGGGTAGTGTGCGTCAATATAGGGCTTGAACTCCTTCGTCAGCCATTCCATGGTCAGCCTGCCGCGCCCAAAGACGCGGCCCGGCCCCTCGGCCTGAAAGGTAAAAGGCGCATATTCAGACAAACGACCGTTATTCGGCGCATGATTGCATTCCACCGCAGCAACGATCAGCGGCGCTTGCACACGGTCCAAATACGCCTGCATGTCCCAGCTTTTGCCGTAGGTCGCATCACTGTCAAAAAAGACGTTATGCCCATCGAACATGTACAGCACGGGATAGCGTGCCTCCGGCTCCTGCGCGATGGCATCGGGAACGTAGACATAGGCCCGGCGCTCCTGGGAGCCAGTCAGCCGAGGCAGGGTGACGGGAAAAACTTCAACCACAAAAAAGCCTTCTCTCCTGCGCAATAAACCATTTTGAGCATTTATTGTAACACACCTTACGATGTGAAACAAGCGCAGGAGCAGAAGGCTGCTGCATTTCTGTCGTTTTTCCCAGAGGTGAAAAACAGGGTAGACATGAAAGAAAACGGTTTTGGACAGGCTGCGGCTTCAGTCGTCGCTTCGCCAGCATTCATTGCGGGCGCTTCCGTCGCGATAGGTGGGGCTGTAGGCGTCCTCCAGCTCCGGCTCATCCTGGGTGTCAAGACCCTGATCGTAAGCATCCTGGGGCTTCAGGGGCAGGGGTTCATCCTCGTGATTGCGGGGTGTAGGCATCGTATTAACCATCCTTTCCTTGCGGCTGCTCTTATTGTATCACATTTCTGTAAAAATAAACACAGCCGAGGCATAAAAACCTTTCGCCGCTTAGGGGATCCGCGGCTGCGGATACAGCGGCAGCTCAGGGCATACAGGCTTGGGGACGCCCACCATGCAAGGTTCCCAGCGGGTCATGTAAAGTTCTGCCAGCACCTCCAGCTCCGCCTGGAAGGATGTGTCACAGCTGGCGGATGCGCATTGCACAAGGCGCACACAGGGGAAAATGCTCAGGCTGTTGCGCCAGCATTCGCAGGCGGGAAAGGTCAACCGCATGGCCGCTTCCAGCGGAAGCATGGCATGGGCCGTGTAAGTGCAGCCATTGGCATCGCGCACCTGACAATCCAGCGGCAGGGTCAAGGCAAGGCACAGCCGACGCTGATCGGAGGTGGAAAGTATCTCCCAGGCCACGGGCGGGCAGCCAACGCGCACCTGCGTAAGCGTCAGCGGCGCAGATACACAGTCAGGCAGGTCCTGCAGCTCCAGCACAGCGCAGTGACGGCGAAGCCACAGCCGTTCGCTGGCAAGAATACGAGGCAGCAGGAAGCCCTTGGGCGGAAATGGATACGGCTTCTCCGCACACATTCCGCAGGGGGAGGTGCAGGGGCAGGGGGAAGCGCCGCCGCGGCAGCGCTCGCACTGACAGTCTGCCGGATGGCAGCAAGGGGGCCGCTGGATGGGTCTTGAACATCCGGGATCATGTTGCATGAATTTCCCTCCTTTGGCAAGGTCGTTCTCCCTGTCAGGCTATGCCTGGAGAAAAGGCTGGGTGCAAAAAACGGGACGGGAGCGTCCGTCTGAACACTCCGTCCCGCGCAGATCATATCTACCGACGGCAGCAGGGATGCTCCCGCACCGGGTAACAGTGGATGTGGCAATCGCCATAACCGGAAGCGACACAGCGCCACACCTGTCCGCTGGCCCCGCGGTAGCGTCCACAGGCGGACTGCTGCTGTGCTGTGTAGGTCGGCAGGGCATAAGAGCTGCTTACGCCAAACTGCGTTGCATAAGGCTGCTGCACATACATTTCATAAAAACGTGTGTTATCCATACAATTCGTTCCTCCTTGCACCATGGAAGGCGTATGCCTTCGCTTTCATACTATGCGCGGCACGCCGCAAGGGAAACAAAAATCCCGGCAAGAGCCGGGAAAAAAGCGATGCTGTTTTTAATCCTCCACCGTCTGGTCAAAGGGCAGGATCAGCCGATTGCTGCCATCCTCCCAGAGCCGTTCCAGATTGTAGTAGGCACGATCCTCCTGATGGAAGATATGCACCAGAATGGAGCCGTAGTCCATGACGATCCAGCGCCCCTCAGCAGCGCCTTCGCTTCGGCGCAGGTTCCACCCGGCCTCCGCCATTTTTTCATCGACCTCGTCCGCTAGCGCTTTCACCTGTGTGGTGGTGCGGCCTGATGCAATGACCATGTAGTCGGTAATGACGGTCAGGTGCGACACATTCAGGGCAATAATGTCCTTCGCCTTTTTATCATAAAGCCAGGAGCCGATAGCTTGGGCCAGCGCGTCGTCGGTCATGGGTTCATCCTCCTTATGTTGTTGCATTTACGCGTTGCGCTTGCGTTTGAATAACGGTGCGGAGCCAGTCTGCCGTGGCCTGCGAGGCCGGGTGAAGTGTTTTGCCGCCCTTTCGGACATATTTTGCCGTACCCTCCAGCGAAAGCAGCATGGCCCGCGGCAGGGAAAGCGCTGCGGCGGCCCGCACCTGCTCCAGCGTGGGATAGGAAGCGCGGCTGGGCTCAATCTTATCCGCCAGGAAAACAGCCATGTCCAGCTCGGTCATGCCGGGCTTGCCGGTGGTGTGGCAGGCAATAGCCTGCAAGACCTCGGGATCGTCCATGTGATAAACCTTTTCGGCAAGGTATGCGCCTGCAACAGAATGCAGCAGGTTGCCGCTGCCCAGCAGTGTATCGTCCCGGGTCAGGTGATGCTCCTGACAGATGCGCTGCATGTCTTCCAGAGGCAGGCACTTAGCGCAGTCGTGCAAAAGTCCTGCGGCTTCTGCCTTTACGGGATCAAACCCATGCAGCAGTGCCAGACGGCGCGCAGTAAAGGCCACGCACAGGGAATGCGCGAACCGCTTCAGCGAAAGTGCTTCCCAGAGCTGCTGAAGCCAATCATGCCCCATGGGCAGCTCGGTATGCATGCCGTACAGCCCGCAGGCGCGAATGTATTCCAGTACGGCGGGGGGAAGCAGCGCAGGCTCCTGTCCGGCAGCAAGGGCTTCCCGCACGGCGGTCGAGGATACGTTCACCGGGGGCATGTTCACATAGATAAAGCTGCCGCCGAGCGAAGTCAGCCGCTCCCGCTCCGCTTCAATGGTCTGGTAGGAAGCCGCGCCCTGCCGGGGACACACCAGAAAGGTGCAAAGCGTCAGCACACGCTCATAATCCCGCCAGTGCTGCAATTCCATCAGCGTATCCATGCCAATGATATAGAACAGCTGTGCCTTGGGATACTTGTCCTTCAAAATGGTCAAAGTATCAACGGTGTAGATAACGCCCTCCCGATCCAACTCCAGCCGGGAAGGGGTCAGCACCTCATCCTGCGCGATGGCTGCCGCCGCCATGCGGTAGCGGTCCTCAGCGTCGACTACGCCTTCACGCTTGTGGGGGGGATTGCCGGTGGGAAGGAACAGCACGCTGTCCAGCTTGGCCTGCGCCGCAGCGGCGTGCGCCATATCAATATGCCCCTGATGGACGGGATTAAATGTGCCGCCCATGATACCGATCCGTTCCTTTGCCACAGGGCTGACCCTCCTTTGTATGCACTTATTATAAACGATTTAGACCAACAAATAAAGGGTGAATTTGAAAAAGGAGCAAGAAAATGGAAAGATACCTTTCCAGAATGCCGCAAGCTGGTTGGATGGATGCACTGGGATTGCATCTGGCGATCCTTGCGGCAAGCGAAATCTGGTTTTTCTGCCTATGGGGCGTGGGCTTGCCTGCGGTGCTGGCAGGCTGTGCATTGGCCTTTTTGCTGTGCCTGACGGTACGTCTGGGCAGAAAACGCACAGTTGCGCGGCGGGAGCAGGCCCTGCGGGAACGCATCGGTGGAGAGCTGGCGGTGGAGGGGCTGCTGCTTGCACCGCCGAAAAAGGCGCATTTTCAGGTGGCACTGCTGGTAAGCCTGAAATGGCCCGTCGTGCTGGAACGAGTCACGGACGAGGGCGTGCTGTGCCGTTACGGCACGGAGACGCTGCTGGTGTCCTGCCTGCCCCTGCCGCCGCAATCGAAGGCGGAGGCAGAAAAGCTGCTGATCATGCAGCGCGCCTGCCGTCGCCATCACGCAGACCGGGGCGTACTGTGCCTGACCAGCCCCTGCACGGCAGACGCACAGAAGTATGCGGACGCAGGGGCATTCCCGCTGCGGCTGATCGAGCGGGATGAGCTGATTACGCTGGCGGGCCATGCCTGGCCCGCAACAGACGAGCAGCTTGTTGCATTAGGGCAGCGCAAAAAAAGGCGCTTCCCCCTGCCAGAGCTGCTGGAACGTGCACTCCGACGGGAGAAGGCCGCAAAATATTTACTCTATGGCACGGGCTTGATGGTGGCAGGCTTGACCATCGGCGGAGGATGGTATCTATTCCCCGGGGCCGTTTGCGTACTGCTGGGCATCCTGTGCCGTTATTTGCCCAAGAAAACGGAAACGCTGTAGCTTACCACTGGATAGAAAAGGTTGGCTTGTCATGATAACGGCCATCGCTGTCCACGGCAACAAAGTTAATGGAGGTTGCTTCTGCGGGAAGGCTGAACTGTCCCTGATAATGCCCGTTGACAAGGGGCATCTGACCAAGGAGGATGGTTTTGTCAGCGGTTTCAACGGTCAGCGCATAGCTGGGGACTTGCGTTCCACGAACAAGCACCATATCTACGGTCAGCGTTCTATCGGCGGATAGGACGGCAGTGCCTTGGGCAGCACCTTCGGATTGATTTACCAGATCAAAGGTCTCATCCAGGTCAAGATTGCTTAACGGTACAAAGCCTCGCAGCAGGTCGCCGCTGTCACTTTCCACATAGGCCCATTCGCCCATGACAGCCAGCAGCCGAACACCGCAGCCTTGAGGCAGGGTCAATAGGGCGCTTTTACTGTAAAGTGGATCATCGGTGAACGTGGTCTGTCGGTTGAGCCAGGCGGAGGTATTCCGCCATTGCAGCGTGTCCACCTTTGCGTCCTTCGGCAGCGCCTTTGCATCAATGTAGCCAAAGCGCATATGCCCCTTCTGGATACCGTACTGGATCAGAATATAATCACCATCCCGCCCAAAGACCTGGATCCAGTCGTTGGTGGATACGATGGCCTTTCCATTCCCGCCGCGCAGAGAGGCATCATCCGGCGCGGAATAAACGGGATATTTCTTGCCGCCAGTGAATTTGATTTTCTGAGCGGTCAGGTCGCCGTCAGGAATGTCGGGAGATGCTGTGAGCTTCGTTTCCGCAGCCTTTGCGGTCGTCGGCAGGGCGGAAAGGGTCACATAACGCAGGCTGCGCTGAACGCTGCCCTTGACCGTTATGGCACTGCCATCCCCAAAGTCCACAAAGCGCAGACTCTTATCGCTGACATAAACGATATTGGTATTTCGCGTCCAGTCCTGATATTCCGTCAGCAAAAAGTCATTTGCATCCTTCTGCCAGTGGAAGGAGGTCTGCACCTCGACATATTCATGCTCGCTGTCCAATTGGGCTACCGTAAAGCCAAGGTCGTTGCGGTACATGCGCTTTTCGGTGTCAAAAAACAGGACATCGGTGCTGTGGCGCTGGAAATAGGTTGTATTGGTCCCCTGCGGCACAGCGGCCTTGGTGGAGAGCCAATAGGTAACTTTTCCGTTTTTCCCCAGCTTGTAGCTGATAAGCTCTCGTTCGCCATTTTTTGCGATCAGGGCAAGGCCAAAATCTCCCTTGGACGTGCCGCTGATGCGAATGTAATCCTCCAGCGCATAGCCGGGACGCTTTGCTGCCAAACGCGAGACGACTTCGTCAGGCGGCGTATCCAGACAGCTTGTAGTACCTGTATCGGCAAGGGCCGAGGGAATGCAGAGCAGAAGCATCAGCATGAAAGTGAGAAAACGACGCAAGATAGAAAACCTCCCTTTTCCGTTTCTGACCATTTAACGGAGCAGGGAGGGCATATCTTCCAGAAAAAAGGAAAATTATGGACGGGTCAGCCGCTCCACCAGTGCAATCAGGCCGTCTACTTCCTCCTCAGTGTTATAGATACCCACGGATGCCCGCACTGCACCGCTGCGAAGCGTTCCCAGCCAGGTGTGCATGGCGGGCGCGCAGTGCAGCCCGCCGCGCAGCGCAAACCCGGCGCTGTCCAGTGCATCCGTCAGTTCGCCGCCGTCCATGCGGATGTGGGTGAAGGATGTGATGCCTACGCGCGGCGCGTCCGCAGCCCCAAGGCAGGTAATGCCCGGAAGGGCAGACAGGCCCATTCGCAGACGCTGATTCAGATATTCCTCATATTCGCGAATTTCTGCCAAATGCTTGCGGGCAAAGCGAATGCCTTGCAATAACCCCGCAATGGCAGGCAGCGGAAGGGTGCCGCTCTCGTAGCGATCCGGAAGCGTTTCCGGCTGTGACAGGCTTTCGGAGAGCGAGCCTGTCCCGCCACGCAGGAGCGGCTCCGGGGACATGCCTGGGCCAAGCGCAAGCAGCCCTACGCCCTGCGGCCCAAGCAGCCCCTTATGCCCCGGCATGGCGATCATGTCGGCGAGCAAGGCGTCAGGGCCAACCTCTAATACGCCTGCTGTCTGTGCTGCGTCTACCAGCAGCGGTACGCCGTTTTCCCGGCAAATTGCGCCCAGACGGCGAATAGGCTGCACGACGCCTGTGACATTGCTTGCATGAGAAAGAACCACAAGCGCTGTATGCGGGCCGATGGCAGCTTGCAGCGTGTGAGGCTCCAGCAGTCCTGCGGCATTGGGGGACAGCACCTTCAGCGTGATCTGCCCCGTTTCTGCCAAATGGTGCAGAGGACGCATGACTGCGTTATGCTCCGCATGGGAGCAGAGCACCTCGTCGCCCTGGTGCAGAGTGCCGAGCATGGCAAGATTCAGCGCTTCGGTGCAGCTGCCGGTGAAAATGATACGTTCCGGCTGCTCCATGCCCAAAAGCCGCGCCGCTTCCTCACGGCAGGCCTGCACCACGCGCCCGGCACAGAGCGATAGCCGATGTCCGCTTCGCCCAGGATTGGCGCCGAGCTTTTCCAGCACACCCGCCATGGCCCGAATGACCTGCGGCGGCTTGGGAAAGCTGGTGGCTGCGTTGTCAAAATAGATCATGGCGGTTCCTCCTTCAACGCGACGGCGATTGCACCGCAGGCCGCGCGGCGGTATATCCTATGGAGAGAGGGAGGAGGAATTGCCTTGAAGGAAGAAATTTTTGGCGTTGCGTCTTTTCGCGCACGTCAGCAGGTGTTGCAAATGGAAGCGGCGCTGCGGCGGGTGGGCGTCCCAGCCAGCATTGTGACCACGCCGCGAGATGTGGCGCTGGGCTGCGGATTATCCGTGCGCTTTGAGCTGGCGGACCTGTCGGATGTGCTGGCTGTGTATCAGCAGACAAGACCGGGCAACCTGATCGGTTTTTACCGTGTGGAGCGTCAGGCGGACGGCAGAACCGCCGTTGCGCCGCTGCGCAGCACGAGTCGTTTTTGACGGATGCGGCGTATCCCGAGAAAATCTTTCTTTTTTCGGAAAAAGGCTTGCATTTTTTCTGAAAGCATGATAAAATGCCAGTTGTTGATTTGTGCTACCTAAGGAGGTGAACCAAGTTGCCGAATATTCAATCCGCTAAGAAGCGCGTGAAGGTTACTGAGAAGAAGACCCTGCGCAACCGTATGGTGAAGAGCAGTGTCCGTACTTCCATTAAGAAGCTGGAGGCTGCCATCGCGGCTGACCCCAAGAACGCTGCTGTGCAGATGAATGAGACCACCTCCGCCCTGGATAAGGCCGTGGCGAAGGGAATCATCCATAAGAATGCTGCAAACCGCAAGAAGGCTCGTCTGGCTGTTAAGCTGAACAAGGCTGCTATGTGAGTTTAGCAAATGCGAAAACCTCTTCCTGCCACGGGAAGGGGATTTTTGCATTTTGGCGAATTTGTCAAACGTGGGAGGGAACCGTCGGTGCTTCCTTTTGAACAGGTACATCATGTTGCCATCATCTGCACGGATGAGGCTAAGGCGCGGCACTTTTACATAGACCAGCTAGGCTTCATGCTGCTGCGTGAGACTCGCAGAGCAGAAAAGAACGACTGCAAGCTGGATCTTCGCCTGGGCAGCATGGAGCTGGAGCTTTTCATCAAGCCGGATGCGCCGAAACGTCCATCCTACCCAGAGGCCTGCGGCTTGCGGCATTTGGCCTTCCGCGTGAAGGATGCGCAGGCGGCGGTAGATGCATTGGCGGCGCGGGGCGTTGTTTGCGAACCTCTGCGCACAGATGAGGTGACTTGCGGGCGGATGACATTTTTTCAGGACCCGGATGGCCTGCCGCTGGAGATACATGAGTGAAGGAGCGAGGGACAAATGCGTGAGGATTTGATTTCTGCCAAGCAAGAATGGGAACGCTGGCTGCATGCGGAGCAGATGGACGAGCAGACCCGTGAGGAGCTGCGGGGCATGGATGAAGCGCAGGTGCTGGACAGCTTTTACCGTGATCTGGTCTTTGGTACGGGCGGTCTGCGCGGGGAGCTTGGCGCAGGCACAAACCGCATGAACCTGTACACCGTGGGACAGGCCACGCAGGGGCTGGCGAATTATCTGAACCAGACGGTGCTGCCCAAGTGCGTTGCCATTGCCCATGACAGCCGCATTGGCAGCGAAGCCTTTGCGCGCCGTGCGGCTTCCGTGCTTGCGGCGAACGGCATTTGCGCATGGGTGTATCCGCGACTGGAGCCTACGCCTGCGCTGTCCTTTGCCGTGCGTGATCTGCACTGTGGCGCGGGTATCTGCATCACGGCAAGCCATAATCCTGCCAAATATAACGGGTACAAGGTCTATGGGAACGACGGCTGCCAGATCACGCTGGAAATGGCGGACGCGATCGCAGAGCGCATTGCGGAGATCGATCCGCTGCATGGTGTGGTCGCCATGGACTTCGAGGAAGGCGTGAAGGAAGGCCTCATTCGCTGGATCGGCGAGGATACGCTGGATCGCTTTGTGGCGGCGGTGAAGGAGCAGGCCATGCCTGCCCAAGCGGATGTACCCCTGAAGGTGGTCTATACGCCCCTGAATGGTACGGGCCTGGAATGTGTGCAGCGCATTTTGCAGGAGATCGGCGTAACGGATGTGCATGTGGTGGAGGAGCAGCGTCTGCCGGACGGTCATTTTCCCACCTGCCCCTATCCGAACCCGGAGATCCGTGAGGCGCTGACGTTGGGGCTGCGGGATTGCGCACATTATCATCCTGATCTATTGCTGGCAACCGACCCGGACTGCGACCGTGCAGGCATTGCCGTGCCGGAGGGTGACGGCTATGTGCTGATGACGGGCAACGAGGTGGGTGTACTGCTGCTGGATTTCATCTGCAAGACGCGCAAGGTGGCAGGAACACTGCCTGCACACCCTGTAGCAGTGACCACCATCGTGTCCACCGCCATGGCAGACCTTGTTGCTGCGGAATATGGCGTGGAGCTTCGCAGAACGCTGACGGGCTTCAAGTTCATCGGCGAACAGATCGGCTTGCTGGAAAAGGCAGGGGAAAAGGAACGCTATATCTTCGGCTTTGAGGAAAGCTATGGCTACCTTTCCGGTACGCATGTGCGCGACAAGGATGCAGTGAACGCTTCTATGCTCATCTGCCAGATGGCCCGCTGGTACAAGGCGCAGGGGAAAACGCTGTATCAGGCCATGCAGGAGCTTTACCACAAGTATGGCTACCATTTGAACACCTTGTATTCCTTCACCTTTGAGGGTGCGGCGGGCATGGAAAAGATGCAGGCGATTATGACAGGCATGCGCAGGGATGCTCCTAAGGAGTTGGGCGGCATGCAGGTCACGCATGTAGTAGATTACATGTCCGAGGGGACGGGACTGCCTGCGGCGGATGTGCTGGCCTTCGAGCTGGCAGGCGGCTGCAAGGTGATGGTACGTCCCAGCGGCACAGAGCCGAAGCTGAAGGCGTATCTGTTCAGCCGCGGTGCGGACAAGGCCGAGGCGGGAACCACGGAGCAGAAGCTGCATCAGGGCTTAACGGGACTGCTGAAATAATAAGGCATCCCCCAAGAAACAGCGTCAATCTTTTGCGGAACATAACCTCGGGCCGGGTAGGATGCTTGATCTATTCGGCTTCAAAACCCAATAAAAATGCGTCATGACGGTTTTCTTGTCATGGCGCATTTTCCATTATTCACAATCCCAAAGGTGCTTTTTCAAATCTACATGCTCCGCGTCGCGGAAGGTCACGCCTTCCGCTTCCAGCAGCGCATGCTGCCCGGGCCAACAGGGGGCCAAGCGCCCAGCGTGATTTACGACTCGATAGCAGGGATAATCGCCATAGTAAGACGCATGACTTAGAATACGCCCGACCAGACGCGCGTTGTGCTCCCGACCGATCAGTCGCGCAATCTGCCCGTAGGTGGCAACACAGCCTTCCGGGATTTCCGACACAACGGCAAGAATCTCATAAGCAAGATCATCACTGGACATAAGTGCACCTCCCTGCATGCAGGCACAGGATAGCATGACGGGGTGCTGGTGTCAAGCAGCGGCGCGCTGCTCCAATGCTGTCAGTCGGCGCATTTCCGAGCGCACCAGCACCAGCGCCAGCAGCACTGAAAGTACATCCGCGATGGGAGCAGCCCACAGCATGCCCACTACGCCAACGCGCGGCGCAAGAAGCAGCAGCGCAGGCACAAAGAACACCACATCCCGGGCCAGGGAAAGCAGTGTGGATTGCAGCGGGCGGCCCATGGCCTGGAGGAAAATACTGTTGACCTTTTGCAGGCAGGTCAGGAGAATTCCGCCAAGGAAAATACGGAAGCACAGCTGGGCATAATCGTTGTACAACGCACTTTCGCTGCCAAACAGGCTGATGAACAGTTGCGGACACAGCTCAAGCAAAAGCGTTGCGATCACGCCCACAATGCATACGGCGATCAGCATGGTACGGTACGTTTCTTTTACGCGCCGATAATTCCCGGCGCCGAAATTGTAGCCCACAATGGGCTGACCGCCAACGCCGATGCCCACGGCAAAAGCGATGACAATGGCAAAGACCTTCATGACGATACCGACAGCAGAAAGGGGAATGTTTGCACCATAGATGGAATCGTTCCCGTACCGCGCGATCATGTTGTTGGCAACCGCCATGACAATGACGATCGCAAGCTGAATGACAAGGCTGCTTACGCCAAGCTCGACAATGCTGCGCACTGTCTTTTTGTGCAGCCGAAAGCTGTCTGGGCAAAGCTGAAAGGTCTTTGTCTTTCGGAAATACAATGCGGAAAGCAGGGCAGTGACGATCTGACCGGCGGCAGTGGCAATAGCCGCACCTGTCACACCCCAGCCGAGGACAAAAATCGCAATGGGGTCAAGGATCAGATTCATGACTGCACCGATGATCGTAGACAGCATGGCATATTGCGGTGCGCCGTCAGCACGAATGATGCCGTTGCAGGCAGAGGTAAAAATGTAAAAGGGCAGACCAATGAGAATGGGCAGCATGTAGTCCTTTGCATAGTCCAGGCATTCCGCAGTAACGCCGAACAGCGTCAGAATGCGGTCCTCAAACAGAAATCCAATCGCCGTCAGCAAGATGGCGCACAGCAGGGACAGCGTGATGCAGTTGCCAACGCTGCGGTGTGCGTCGTCTGCGTCATGCCGTCCTAGCGAAAGGCTGAGCAGCGCAGCCGCACCGTCGCCGATCATCAGCGAAAGCGCCAGCGCAATGACCGTAAACGGGTAGACAACGTTGGTGGCAGCATTGCCCAGATAGCCAACGCCCTGCCCAATGAAAATTTGATCGACGATGTTGTACAGTGCGCTGACCAGCATGGACAGCACACAGGGAATAGAGAATTTTGCCAGCAGCTTGCCAATGGGTTCTGTGCCGAGATAGGCGCTTTGCTGCGCCGAAGAAGCCTTTGTCATCCTTAATCCCTCCAGAAATAAACAAAAAGCATGTGTCCGAAAAGCTAGATTTACACCTTTCGGATACATGCTTTGTATGTTCAGCCTTGCGGCATGCGATTGCTGCCTTTTCTGCTGCTCTCGAGCGCAGCAGGGAAAGCATCGTTATTTTACGAAAACCTGCCGGGATTGTCAAGCAAAATTTCTGAACAAAAGGAAAACAATGCGCGTATTGCCGCATGTATGCGAAACGCATATAATAGCAATGATGAAGTATCATCAAAACAGGAAGGAAAGGAGGGAAATCATGCGGAAGGGATTGGTGATCTGGCTGGCGCTTTGCCTGATGTTCGTCAGTGTGGCGGCGCTTGCGTCTGTGCCAGAATGCTTTGAGGTATCGGAGCATGCAGTCTATGCGGCAAGCCGCGATACAGCGCCTGTAATGCAGTGTCTGCGTCAGGAGCATTATCGCGGATTGCCAAATAGCGAAAGAGCGCTTCAGACGGCAGTGGCGGGTGCAGGATACCTGCGTGCAGGGCGCGTGGATGCGGTATATAACAGCAACGGCAGCTTGCGTCAGCTCAATTACAGCGACCTGACCCATGCGCTGACGTATCGCTATGTGCCGGAGCGCGGCTGGGAAAAGCACGACCGTGACGATGATCTTTGGCTGCCCTGCAAAGCGCCGAAGTACATGGATACGCAAGACCGCGCTCGCGTACACAGCTACGGCTGCAATGCACTGAAGGACGGGGACGGTGAAGTAGACAGCGCATCATCTAGTCATGCGGCAGGCGAGGAGCCACTGGCAGACGAGGATGCCGACCCGGCGCGAAGACAGCGGCTTTTTTCTGCGGAAATGCAGGGGAAAGCCGCCTTTTTATTTTGGCAGGCACGCCGTGGGGCAGTTGACCTTTTTCGTCCGGCATGGTACATTATAAAGAGTGACTGTCCTAAAGGAGGCTTCCTGTTTGTTTGACCAGAAGATCGAGGAAATGATCGAGCAGGTGCAGAAACCTGCCAGGTATATCGGCGGCGAAATGAACACCGCCATTAAGCCCTGGAGCGAGGCGGAGATTCACTTCGCCTTTTGCTTCCCGGATACTTATGAGGTTGCCATGTCCCACTTGGGCATGAAAATTCTTTACGGGGTATTGAACGAGCAGCCCTGGGCGCTGTGCGAACGTGTATGCATGCCCTGGGTGGATATGATGGAACTGATGAAGCAGAACGGAGTTCCGTTGTTCTCGCTGGAGACCCGTATGCCGCTGAATCAGTTTGATATTGTGGGCTTTACACTCCAATATGAGATGAGCTATACGAACATCCTGACCATGCTGAAGCTGGGCGGCGTTCCACTGCACACCAGTGAGCGCGGGATGGAGGATCCCATCGTATGCGTGGGCGGCCCGTGCGCGTTCAACCCGGAACCGCTGGCAGACTTTGTGGATGCGGTGATGATCGGCGATGGCGAGGAACAGATCGTTGAATTCAGCGAGGCTGTCCGCGCCTGGAAAAAGAGCGGCAAGCCTCGTGTAGAGTGCCTGAAGGCGCTGGCGAAGATCGACGGCGTGTATGTGCCGTCTTTCTATGACGTGACCTATCATGAGGATGGAACGATCGCTGCCTTTACGCCCAATTGCCCGGAAGCGCCTGAGAAGGTTCGCAAGCGCATTATTCTGGACATGGACAAGGCCTATTATCCCAAAGAAATCCCTGTGCCGTATGCTGAGATTGTGCATGACCGCATCATGCTGGAGATCATGCGCGGCTGCACACGCGGCTGCCGCTTCTGCGAGGCGGGCATGCTGTACCGCCCTGTGCGGGAACGCAGCGTGGAGCATTTGATGGAGTTGGCCCGTTCGCTGGAAAAAAGCACAGGCTATGAGGAGATCAGCCTGTCCTCTTTGTCCAGCGGCGACTATTCCTGCCTGCCGGAGTTGGTGCATGACCTGATGGTGGAGTTCAAAGAAAAGCGAGTATCTGTCAGTTTGCCTAGTCTGCGCATTGACAGTGTGCTGAAGGATTCGCTTGCGGAAACCCAGCAGGTGAAAAAGTCCAGCCTGACCTTTGCGCCCGAGGCGGGTACCCAGCGGCTTCGTGACGTTATCAACAAGGGCGTTACCGAGGCAAACCTGCTGGAAAAGGTCACGGACGCCTTCGAGGGCGGCTGGAGCAGCGTGAAGCTGTATTTTATGATTGGTCTGCCTACCGAGACCTTCGAAGATCTGGACGGCATTGGTCATTTGGCGCAGGTGGTCAATCAGGCTTATTTCAAGGTGCCCAAGGAAAAGCGGGCGCGCGGTCTGCGCGTGACGTGCAGCGCGTCCAGCTTTGTGCCGAAGCCCTTTACGCCCTTCCAGTGGGAGCCGCAGAACACCCAGGCGCAGATCAAAGAAAAGCAGGCGTATCTGCGCGAAGTGCTGCGCCGCATCAAGGGTGTGAATTTCAACTGGCATGAGCCGGAGGTCAGCTATTTGGAAGCATGCGTCTCTCGGGGCGACCGGCGCATTGGTCGCGTGCTGGAGAAGGCTGTGGAAAAGGGATGTATGCTGGACGGCTGGAGTGAGCAGTTCAAGTTTGACGCTTGGATGGAGGCGTTCAAGGACTGCGGACTGGATCCCGAATGGTATGCCTATCGCCGCCGCGGTAAGGATGAGATCCTGCCCTGGGATTTCATCGACGCCGGTGTAACAAAGGCGTTTCTGTGGCGGGAAAAGGAGCGGGCCGAACGCGCGGAGGTTACGCCTGACTGCCGTAAGGGCTGTCAGGGCTGCGGACTGCGCCGCTTTGAGGGGGTGTGCCGTGCATGAGGATGCTGGCTGTGTTTATCAAGGGTGAGCGACTGCGCCACATCGGACACCTGGACCTGATGCGGGCCATGCAGCGCGCCCTTCGCCGGAGCGAATTGCCCGTCAGCTACAGCAAGGGCTTCAATCCGCATATTTTGGTGACGTTTGCTTCCGCACTGTCCACGGGTGCGTGGGGAACGCATGAGCTGATGGACGTGACGCTGGACGAGGAGGTTGCGCCCGAGGCCTTTATGGAGGCCATGAACAAGGCACTTCCCGAGGACCTGCGCGTAACGTCCGCACGATCCATGGAGGAACGGCATCCTGCACTGATGGCGACGGTCGCCGCAGCAGAGTATGCGATCACCTTTTTAGACGAGGCAGTACCCACGAAGCTGGCAGCCTGTCAGAAAGCCTTTCTGGCGCAGAATGAGATCATTACCCCACGCAAAACGAAAAGCGGCGTGAAGGACTGCGACGTAAAGCCGCTGATCTATGGCTTGAGCGTGACGGGCAGCACGGTGTATGCGAAGCTATGCCTGACGGAAAGCAGCTCCTGCAAGCCTGAGATGCTGCTGACGGCCTGGTGCGGGTTTGCAGGCTGTGAGGTCGCACGGCACCTGATTTGCCGGGAGCGGCTGTATGGTCGTAATGCGGCGGGAGAGCTTGCTCCCCTGGAGACACTGTAAAGATGGAACGAAACCTTTATGCCGTGTCAGGCTCCAATGCGGCGATTGCCGTAACTGAGGATGGACGGCTTTGCGAGTATCTTCCCGGTGCGGGCTGGAACACAAGCCTGGCAGAGACGATCTTCAAGGGCCGTGTGGAGCGCGTTGTTCCGGGTATGCGGGCAGCGTTCGTGCAGCTAGGGCTGGAAAAGAATGGGTTCCTGCCGCTGAAAGAAAACAGCCATACCGTGGATTGGCCCAAGCTGCAAAGCGGGCAGGAGGTCCTGGTGCAGGTGAAGAAGGATCCTGCGGGCCAGAAGGGCGCATTCCTGACGCGGGACATTACGCTTGCAGGACAGTATGTCCTGCTGATGCCGCAGAACCGCTATATTGGCGTTTCGGCGCGGGTGATGGATGAGAACCAGCGTGAGACGCTGACAGCGCTGGGCCGGGAGATCAGCGTGGGACGCTATGGTCTTGTGATGCGAGCCGCAGCCATAGAGGCGGATGTGACTGATGTAGCAGAGGAGGCGCATGCGCTTTGTGAGCGTTGGGAAGCGATTGTCAAACGTATGCCTACGGCCCATGCACCCTCTGTACTGGAGCGCCCGCGCACAGCGCTGGAACGCCTGCTGGATGATTATCTGTCCCGGGGAAACACGCGCCTGATAACGAACGATCAGGCTCTTGCAGCATCACTGAAGGACAGGCTGCCTGTGACCTGCATGCCGGAGCTTGACCTGGAAACGATTCCGGGGCTGCAAAAGCAGTTAGACGAAGCGCTGCAGCGGCGGGTCTGGCTGCGCAGCGGCGCAAATCTGTTCATCGACCCTTGTGAGGCCATGACGGTCATTGACGTCAACAGCGCAAAGTTTACCGGGAAGCATGGTCTGGAAGATACCCTGCTGCAACTGAATTTGGAAGCGGCGAAGGAGATCGCACGGCTGGTGCGGCTGCGCAACCTTGCGGGCATCATCCTCATCGACTTTGTGGATATGACAAGCGAGGAGCATCGCCGGCAGGTTCAGCAGGCGCTGGAACAGGCGCTTGCCGCCGACCGGGTCAAGACGGTCGTGCATGGCTTCACCAGCCTGGGGCTGATGGAAATGACACGCAAAAAGACAAGCCTCCCCCTGCGGGAGCAATTAACAGCACCCTGCCCGCACTGCCACGGCACGGGACGGGTGGAAAGGAAGAATACGGATGCGTGAACACGCTCCTGTGGTTGTGAGCGAAGCAGAACAGGCGCTCCAACGGAATTATATCGATCAGGTGCGGGCGCTGCCCCGCCGCCCGCAAAGCTATCATGTGGTGACCTATGGCTGTCAGATGAACGCGCATGACAGCGAAAAGCTGGCGGGCCTGCTGCGGGAAATGGGCATGGCGGAGGCTCCCACCCGCGAGGAAGCCGATCTGGTGCTGTTCAACACCTGCTGTGTGCGGGATAATGCCGAGCGCCGCGCGCTGGGCAATGTGACTTGGCTGAAGGAGCTGAAGCGCGACAAGCCGGAGCTGCTCATCGGCGTGTGCGGCTGTATGATTCAGCAGCCGGGCATGGCGGAAAAAATCCTGAAGCAGTATAAGTTTATCGACCTGGCCTTTGGCACGGCGAACCTGCATCGTCTGCCTCAGCTGCTGTATGAGGAGCTGACCACGCATAAGCGTGTGGTGGAGGTGGATCGGGGGGAGGACGTGATCGCCGAGGGTCTGCCGGTGAAGCGCCTGCGCCCGGATCATGCGTACATCACCATCATGTATGGCTGCGACAACTTCTGCTCCTACTGCATCGTGCCTTATGTGCGCGGACGGGAGCGCAGCCGGGACATGGACGCGATTGTGCAGGAGGCCGAGGAGCTTTACCGCAGCGGTGTGAAGGAAATCATGCTGCTGGGGCAGAATGTAAATTCCTATGGGAAGGGCCTGCCGGGTGCGCCAACCTTCGCGCAGCTGCTTCGGCGGCTGGATGCTATCGGCATTCCGCGTATTCGGTTCATGACCTCCCATCCCAAGGATCTGTCGGATGAGCTGATCCAGGCCATGGGGGAATGCAGGCATGTTTGCCCGCAGTTCCATCTGCCGGTGCAGTCTGGTAGCGATGCGATCCTCAAGGCGATGAATCGCCATTACGACCGTGCGTCCTATCTGGACAAGGTGGAAAAGCTGCGCCGCGCGGTACCGGGCGTCGGCCTGACAACGGACATCATTGTCGGCTTCCCCGGCGAGACGGAGGAGCAGTTTGAGGACACGCTTTCGCTGGTGAAGCAGGTGGGGTATGACTCGGCATTTACCTTTATCTATTCGCCCCGTCCCGGCACCAGGGCGGCTTCCATGACGGAGCAGGTGCCATCAGAGGTGGCGCAGGCACGGCTGGAAAAGCTGCTGAAGGCACAGGAGGAAGCACAGGCTGCGGCACAGAAGCGCTTCCTTGGCATGGAGGAGGAAGTGCTGGTGGAATCGCTCAGCCGCAGAAGCGACAAGGCGGTTTCGGGCAAGGGACTTCATGGCGTATCCGTGACCTTCCTGGGCAGCGCGGCAGATATTGGACAGATCGTGCGGGTACGCATTACGGAATGTGCAAACAATACCCTTCGGGGGGAACGAATCGAAAAGGAGTGACCTTTCTATGGAAAAGGTATTGGAGCAGGCTCGCCTGCTGGCGGAAGCCATTGCGGAGAGCGAGGTTTATCAGCATATGCACCAGTGTGAAAATGACGCCATGAAGGACACAGACGCGACCCGGGCCATTGCAGACTTTGTAGAAAAGCGCCAGAAGGTGGAAAGTCTACTGGCGGAGGGCAACATGGATCATGCTGCCCTGGCAGAGGCCAGCAAGGCCATGGAGGATGCAGAGAAGCTGGTGAACGCACAGCCGAAGGTGCGCGCAATGCAGGAAGCCCGCGAAGCATTCACCCAAATGATGAACAACGTGAATCAGATCTTGCGGTTCATCATCACTGGGGAAATGGGGGAGCCTGGCGGATGCAGCGGCTCCTGTGAGGGATGTGGCGGCGGCTGTGGAAGCTGTGGCGGCTGTCACTAAGGAAACGAAGGGGCGCATGACATATTTGAAGGCCATGCGCCCAAGAAACCGCGCTTTATCGTAAGGCGCGGTTTGCTTGCCGTTATACGACACGAAGGAGAATCAAAATATGGCGCTTACGCCGATGATGCAGCAGTACATGGAGGTCAAGGAGAAATACAAGGATTGTATTCTTTTTTACCGTTTGGGCGACTTTTATGAGATGTTCTTCGATGACGCGCTCACTGCGTCCCGGGAGCTGGAGCTAACGCTGACAGGCCGTGACTGCGGCTTGGAGGAACGCGCCCCGATGTGCGGCGTTCCCTATCATGCGGTAGAGGGATATCTGGATCGTCTGATCGAAAAGGGTTATAAGGTCGCTATCTGCGAGCAGATGGAGGATCCGGCATTGGCGAAGGGACTGGTCAAGCGCGATGTGATCCGCGTAGTCACTCCCGGTACAGTGATCGAATCTGCCATGCTGGATGAGCGCAGCAATAACTTCCTGCTGTCCGTCTGCTCTGCAGGCGACAAAGCAGGGCTGGCCTTTGCGGATGTTTCTACCGGCGAGTTTTTTGTGCATCAGGTGCAGGATGCGCCGAAAACGCTGGCGGATGAGGTAACGCGCATCAGTCCTGTGGAGCTGATCACGAATGACCTTGCCAAGCTGCGGGATTGCATTGCGCGGGAAGATCTTTCCATGAGCGAACAGCCTGCCGTGTCGTTTCAATATCAAAACGCATCCGAGGCACTGTGCCGCCACTTCCATTTGCAGGACCTGTCTCCGCTGGGACTGACAGATGAATACCGTTTGGCAGCACAGGCAGCAGGCGCGCTGATGCGCTATTTGAGCGACACGCAGAAAAATGCGCTGGAGCATATTACAGAGCTGCGCATTTACCAGGGCGGCAGCGCCATGCTGCTGGACCGCAACACGCGGCGCAATCTGGAGTTGACGGAAAGCCTGCGCAGCCGAACAAAAAAGGGCAGCCTGCTATGGCTGCTGGATAAAACCTCGACAGCCATGGGCGGACGGTTGCTGCGAAGCTGGATCGAGCAGCCGCTGGTGGATCGTGGACAGATCATGGAGCGGCTGGACGCAGTAGAGGAGTTTGCGGGACAGCATGTGCTGACCATGACGCTGAGTGAGGAATTGCAGGGTGTTTATGATGTGGAGCGCCTGCTGAGCAAGGTCAGCTATAAGAGTCTGAACGCTCGGGACTGCCTGTCCCTGTGCGCCTCGCTGAAAAAGGTACCTGGCATTCGCAACCTACTGGAAAACGCAAAGAGCAAGGGCGTGAAGGCCGTTTACGATCTGCTGGACCCATTGGAGGATCTGACGGCGCTGCTGGAAAAGGCGGTGCATCCCGATGCGCCCATTTTGATTTCTGAGGGCGGCATTATTCGCGACGGTTATTCGCCTGTGCTGGATGAATACCGCTCTGCCGCGACCCATGGCAAGCAGTGGATCGTGGAGCTGGAAGCAAAAGAGCGCGAGGAGACGGGCATCAAAAACCTGCGTATTCAATATAACAAGGTTTTCGGCTATTATATCGAAGTCACCAAATCGTATTATGATATGGTTCCCATGCGCTATCAGCGGCGGCAGACCCTGGCGAACTGCGAACGGTACATTACGCCAGAGCTGCGTGAGATCGAGCAGAAGATCGTAGGGGCGCAGGAGCAGTCTGTGCGCTTGGAATTGCAGCTTTTTACCGAGCTGCGGGAAAAGATCGCTGGGCATATTGCACGGATTCAGCATACGGCGCTGGGCCTGAAATCCCTTGATGCGTTGCTGTCGCTGGCGAAGGTCGCGGTAGCGAACCACTATGTGCGTCCGGAAATAACCGAGGATGGCTCTTTGGAGATCATCGAGGGGCGGCATCCCGTGGTGGAACAGACCATGCAGGATGGCGGCTTCGTGCCGAATGACACCACGATGGATCAGGATGGAGCACGAATGCTTATCATCACCGGGCCGAACATGGCGGGCAAAAGCACCTATATGCGGCAGGTAGCGCTGATTACGCTGATGGCGCATCTGGGTTCCTTTGTTCCTGCAAGGTCGGCGCGTATTCCCATTGTGGATCGCATCTTTACCCGGGTAGGCGCTTCGGATGACCTGGCAAGCGGTCAAAGTACCTTTATGGTAGAGATGAGCGAGACGGCGTACATCCTGCGCAATGCTACGGAAAGATCGCTGATTATTCTGGACGAGATCGGGCGCGGCACAAGCACCTTTGATGGCTTGGCCATTGCATGGGCTGTGGTGGAATACCTCTGTGACAAGCAGAAGGTAGGCGCAAAGACGCTCTTTGCGACCCACTACCATGAGTTGTCCGAGCTGGAGGGGCATGTGGAAGGAGTGCAGAATTACTGCATCTCCGTCAAGGAGCATGGCGAAGACGTGATTTTTCTGCGCAAGATCGTGCGCGGCGGAGCAGACAAGAGCTTCGGCATTCATGTGGCGCGGCTGGCGGGTGTGCCGCACCCGGTGCTGGTACGCGCCCATGAGATACAGGCGCGGCTGGAAGTCAGTGATGTGAACAAGATCGGTCAGAACATTCTGGGCGAGGGCGAAGCGCCCCGCGAAAACGAGCAGGTGAATCTGTTCGACATGGGGAAAACGGAGATCATTAACGAGCTGCAAAGCCTGGATGTGATGGCGCTGACCCCCATGGATGCGATCAACAAGCTATTTCTGTTGCGTGAGAAGTCACGGAAGCTGTAACGAAGGAGGCAAGCATGTCGGAAGCGAAGATTCAACTGCTTTCGGACGAGGTTATTGGAAAAATTGCCGCGGGCGAGGTGGTGGAGCGGCCTGCCGCAGCCATCAAGGAGCTTGTGGAAAATAGTTTGGATGCTGGTGCAACGGCGGTCTCGGTGGAGATCCGCGATGGCGGCATCAGTTATTTCCGCGTGACGGATAACGGACGCGGCATTGCACCCGAGGATATTCGCATGGCCTTTGAACGCCATGCTACCAGTAAGATTCGAAGCAGCAGCGATTTGGGCCGCATTGCAACGCTGGGATTTCGCGGCGAAGCGCTGGCCTCGATTGCCGCTGTGGCGAAGGTGACCTGCACGACGCGCACGCGGGATCAGGTTGGAGGCATCAAGGCCGTCAATGAAGGCGGAGCAATGGTGTCCATTGATGATGCGGCCTGCCCGGAGGGAACAACCTTTGTGGTGCGCGATCTTTTCTACAACACCCCTGTGCGCTTGAAGTTTTTGAAGAAGCCGCAGACGGAGGCGGGACTGGTATCCGACCTAATGATGCGCCTGATCTTGTCAAAGCCTGAGGTTTCCTTCCGCTATATAAATCAGGGAAAGACCATGTACTATTCGGCGGGCGATGGCAAGCTGGAATCCGCGGTGTTCAGCATTTATGGCAATGAGCTATTGCGAACCATGCGCAAGGTAGATAGCTGCATGAACGGCGTAGTACTGAAGGGCTATGTGGGCATTGGTGAAAGTGCGCGAGGAAACCGCAATCATCAGTCTTTCTTTATCAATGGGCGCTATATGCGCAGCGCACTGCTGTCCAGCGCAGTGGAAAACGGCACGCGGGAGCGCGTCATGATCGGCAAGTATCCGACCTGTGTGCTGCATCTGACGATGCCTTATGAGGCGGTGGATGTGAACGTGCATCCCAACAAGCTGGAGGTGCGCTTTCAGCAGGAGGCAGCGGTGGCGGAGGCGGTTGAAGCACTGGTGCGCGAAGCGCTGCGGGATTGTGATGCCTTTGAACGGCCTGTGGAAATGCTGCTAACGCCGGATAAGCCTGCTGCGCCTGCAGTACAAATTACAAAATCCGGTCCAAATATACCACAGTCTACAATGAGCGATAAAAACATACCAACGTCTGCAATGAATACTGTTCCGGCAGTAAGCAAAGGCGTACTGGTACCGCCACCTGCCGCAGAGAAGCCTGTGCCACAGCCTGTTCCTGCTGCCGGATCGAATGTGCCGCTCAGGACAGGCGTGCTGCGAGAAGCTGTACGTCCAATCGTTTGGGAATCTGCGGCACCCAGCCTGCCGCCAACCGTGCTGGACGAGCCAAAGGAAGCGCCGAGGGCAGAAGCTCCTGCTGTGCAGCAGCCCAAGCCTGAACAGCTGGCTGTTCCGATGCCGGAGGAAAAGAAACCGCTCAAGCTGCTGGGCGTAGTATTCAATACATTTATTCTGGTAGAATACAGCGACAATCTGCTGATGATCGACCAGCATGCGGTGCATGAGCGGCTGCTGTTTGATAAGCTGTGCAAGGCCTATGACCAGCATGCCGCCGGTCAGGAGCTGCTGGTGCCGTTGATTGTTCCGTTGACGCGCAAGGAGCAGTCATTGCTGGAGGATAACCGCGAAATTCTGGAAAATATGGGGCTTTCCGTGGAACCCTTCGGCGACAGTGAGGTGCGCGTTCGGTCTATTCCAATGGTTCTGGGTGAACCGCAGGCAAAGGACTTTTTGCTGGAGTTGCTGGATCAGTTGGAGAATGAGCGCAGCCTGAATACCGTGGAAAAACGGCGGGCAGCAATTTTGCAGCTTGCCTGCAAAAAGGCCGTCAAGGGTGGAGATGCGTTGACGGAGACTGAAATTCGTGACCTGGTAGAACGGATGATCGATCAACAGGTCACGCCAACCTGCCCCCACGGGCGGCCGCTGGTTGTGGCGTTAAGCCATATGGAGCTGGATAAGCGCTTTAAGCGGATACAGTAAGCGAGGTGAAGTGCATGGAGCAAAAACCTTTGGCGCTGGTACTGGCGGGGCCAACGGCAAGTGGGAAAACAGACCTGTCCATTCGCATTGCAAAGGCGCTGGACTGCGAGATTGTGTGCATGGACTCCATGCAGATTTATCGTGGCATGGATATTGGCACAGCAAAGCCAACAAAGACGGAAATGGCAGGCGTACCGCATCATATGCTGGACGTGGCGGATCCCAGAAAGGCCTTCAGCGTTGCTCGCTATCAGGAAATGGCGGAAACAGTGATGACTGAGATCGTTCAGCGCGGGCATTATCCGCTGCTTGTAGGCGGAACAGGCTTCTACCTTCGCGCGCTGCGCAATCCCATGGCCATGGGCGGTGTTGGCTCTGATGAGGCCATTCGCGGCGAGCTGGAAACTATTGCACAGAAAGAAAATGGGAAAGAGCAGCTTCATGCCATGCTGGCACAGGCCGACCCTGTGACGGCGGAGCGGTTGCCGCTGAACGATGTGAAGCGTGTCGTTCGCGCATTGGAGGTCTATCGAATCACGGGACAGCCTTTTTCACAGCAGGAAAATCCTGCACGCGAGCTGCCCTTCCGCTATCGTACAGCTGCGCTGACCATGGATCGGGAACTGCTTTATGATCGCTGCAATCGGCGCGTGCTGCAAATGATGGAGCAGGGCCTGCTCAACGAGGTGCGCGGCCTGCTGGCGTCTGGCGTATCGGCGGAAGCACAGGCCATGAAGGGTATTGGGTACAAAGAGCTGATCCCATGCGTAACATCAGATGCGGATGTTGAGCTGGCAGTCGCAGCAATCCAGCAGGGAACGCGGCGCTATGCGAAGCGCCAGCTGACTTGGTTCCGGCACGAAAGCAACATCCACTGGGTGAATGCGCTGGATACGGACGCGCTGGAGCAGCTGCTGGATTTTTACCAAACAGAAGGAGATCAAGAGCATGCAGGAAAAGATTGAAGCACTGATTGCGCAGGCGGAAGCAAAGCTGGCCCCTGCGTTCAAAAAGCTGGAAGCAATTGAAGAAACAGGTACGCGGCGCGTACTGGCGGCGTTTCAGCAGCATCAGGTAGCCTATCGGCACTTTGCGCCCACAACGGGCTATGGCTATGACGATGTGGGCCGGGATACGCTGGAAAAGATTTTTGCAGAGCTGCTTGGCACGGAGTCTGCTATTGTGCGTCCGCATATCGCTTCTGGTACCCATGCAATTTCCCTGTGCCTTTTCGGCCTGACGCTGCCGGGAGACCATATTCTGTCTGCGACGGGCAAGCCGTATGACACGCTGGAGGAGATCATCGGAATGAACGATGGTCCTGCGCCTGTGGGCAGTCTGCGGGAAATGGGCGTGGCTTACAGCGATGTTCCCCTGGCAGAGGATGGAAGCATCGACTTGGCTGCCGTGGAAGCGGCTATTCGTCCCAATACACGGCTGGTGATTGCGCAGCGCAGCCGCGGCTATGCGTGGCGGCCCTCGCTGATGCCGGAAGCCTTCGCGCCTTTGGCAGAAATGCTGCATCGCAAGTATCCGCATATTCGCCTGATGGTAGACAATTGCTATGGTGAGTTTGTACGGGAGAAGGAGCCGACGCATTATGGCGCGGATGTGTGCGTTGGCAGTCTCATTAAGAATCCTGGCGGTGGCATTGCGCCCACCGGTGGCTATATCGTTGGTAAAAAGGACGCGATCGAACGCATTTCCTATCGTCTGACTGCGCCTGGTATCGGGCTGGAGGTCGGCAGCTATGCAGGCAGCTATCAGCCCTTCTATCAGGGACTCTTCATGGCGCCGCATACGGTTTGTCAGGCGGTAAAGACGGCATGCCTTGCAGCGGCAGTTTTTGAGGAACTGGGCATGGTCACAACGCCCTCGTCTACAACAGAGCGTGCGGACATTATCCAAGCTATTCAAATGAAAACTCCGGAGCGTCTGGTGGCCTTCTGCCAGGGGATTCAGATGGCTTCACCCATTGACAGCATGGCGCTGCCGGAGCCTTGGGCAATGCCCGGCTATCAGGATCAGGTCGTGATGGCAGCCGGGACGTTCGTATCCGGCGCATCCATTGAATTGAGCGCAGACGCACCCATGCGTGAGCCGTTCACGGCCTATATGCAGGGCGGCCTGACGTATATTCATGGTCGGATCGCCTTGGCGCGGGCGTTGGAGCGCATGGTAGAACAGGGCTGCCTGACGTTGTAAAACTGGATGGTAAAAGAAATTACCCTAGAGGATTTATTGCAGTCTCTAGGGTAATTTTTGTTTGGCACCATATAACTCAGGCGATATGCAACAGGCGCTTCACACGTCGCTTGACGCCCGAAAGGATCCGCCTGATGAAAGGACGGCGCAGGTGAGCTACGGTCGCTTGGAGCGTTTCGTTTTCGCGTTTGCAGGCGTTCAGTTCTTTGCGGAGAGACTGAAGCAGCTCCCAGCGCTCTTTCTTTTCTTTGCGGAGGGCTTGGAGTTCTTCCCATCGTTCAGCCTTTTCCTTGCGAAGCTCCTGAAGCTCTTTCCAGCGCATTTCCTTCTCTTGCCGGAGAACTTCAAGCTCCCTTTCGTGTGCTTTCTTTTCTGAAAGAAGTGCGTGTATTTTTGCGTATTGATTACGAGAACAATTGCTTTCAACCGTATTTGTATATGTCGCTAAGAAAAGGGCTGAGCGCTCTGCAAGTGATAAATCACTTGCTCGTTGCGTGGCTTCTGTGTATGTATCAAACTCATGCATTTTCTGCAAAAAGAAGTGAACTTGATAGAATAAATGTAGGCTCAAGCTTGAACTCATCTGCGGATCGTCGACATAGTGACAGCCTAAATCCCCCAAATAGTGCAGTAATTTCATATGCGCATTGAGTCTTTTACAATAGCTCTCATGGTCGCTTGCAGTCATGATAGAATTGCGGCGGACCCTGCGATGAAAGAATGCGTTAGGAAGACACTTGACGCGCTCAGCTGCAAATAGAGCGTCAAAATAGAAGGCATTATCTTCTAAGGCCTCCCATGTGGGAAATAAAATATGATGTTCAGCCAGCAGGCAACGTCGATAAAACTGCATGCAGGGTTGAACAATGATACGATCTGTTTGACGAGCTTCAATAAAGAATTCCTTTCCACGATAAATATTTGGATAGAAATTCTTACGATGATAAGCGGATGTATAATTACTGTGTGCTTTTGCAAGTTCCTCCGCTTCAAAGAAGGTACCACCTTCGAAGTAGATTGCGTCAAGAAGATTCAGCTCCATTTCACGGACGAGATGTTCATACGCGGTGGGAGCAAGCAAGTCGTCACTATCCATAAAATGAATATATTCGCCGTGCGCTAGCTGAAGACCTGCATTGCGTTGATATCCCGAACCGTGGTTATCACTTAACTTCACGACTATTTGGGGATATTTTTCTGCATACCGTTGCAAAACGTTTGCAGTACCGTCCGTAGAGCCGTCATCAATACAAATAATTTCAAGCTGTTGGTATGTCTGATTTAAGAGAGAATCCAGGGCGGCGCCAACATATGCTTCAGTATTATAACAAGGCATGATAACTGAAACAAGTCCAGGATGGGAAGCACTCTCATATGTGGGAACAGGAAGCGTATGCGGGATGCAAGCTTTCTTGTATTGCTCATACCAATCGCCAAAGTGTGCACAGCGATAAGCCTGCCCATCATTAAAATCTTTCCAGGGCTTACTGCGTGAAGAAAAATGAATGATTTTTGCCTGCTGATCCAATTCAACTTTACTTTTGAAAGAACAATGAAATAGTGCATTTAGATCATTAATCGTCCATTTCTCGTTTGCACGCGCCAGATTTGTTGTAAGGTAGTTATAAACAACAGGAAACTCGACAGTCTTTCCATCAAAAACGATGTTAAAAACATTTTGATCCATCAGGGAGGAGTCCTGAAGCTCCTTTTTTGTACGAATCAGAGTTTCTGTCAGATTATCTTCTCGCATTTTTACCAGATTTAGCAGCATTACGCCGCTATTGAAATAGCGCTGAACTTTTTGCGTGAAGGTATGATGATAATACATTACACTGGAATCAGTGACCGTTGCTGCATAATTGCCATCGAGTACTGTGGCGTACAGTGAACTCAAGTCATCCTTTACGATTAAGTCGCCATCTAAATACAGAATTTTATCCAGTTCAGGGAATAATTCTGGGATAGAAAATTTCAGCAACGCTGCGATCGACGCAACACAAATGGCATTTGCATCGAAGGTATGCAGGCCCTGAAAGCGCTTTTCAGCATCATCACGAAGAATGTGAATTTTTACGCGCGGGGTTTCCAAACGTTGAAATTGACGGTCTGCTTCTTCGGAAAGTGCTGAGGCAACGATGTTCACGACATAATCAGACACGGTGGCTGAGCTGGCAATGGACTGTATCGTGACACATGTGGGCATCACATAGTTCTCATCTGCGATCATGCAGATTTGAATGGGGTCTTGTGGCATCATGTAGACCTCCTATAGTAATATCATTGCCGTCAGCACTTCTTTTTGAAAGAACAAAAAGACGAGGGCAACTTAACGCTGACCTCGCCTTGCAATGCGGAGAGTTAGGGATTTGAACCCTAGGTGGGGTATAAGCCCACACACGATTTCCAGTCGTGCGCCTTAGACCACTC
>CAKTYE010000012.1 GCA_934631985.1 uncultured Clostridia bacterium
AGCGGCCAGCAGCGAATGGCTGCTGGCCGGGAAAACTTTATATTTTTTCTCTGTCCTCTTGACGGGGGGCGGTTCATCAGGCCATGGCTGCTTTTTTTCTGCGCGGGTGTCACGAAGCATGGCTGCGGGGTATGTGCATAATCACCCTTTCCTCGGGGCATCCTCTCCTTCACAGAGAGGGGGACGTGGAGATGGGAATGAAATGCCTTGCAGTGGTGCTGCTGCTCAGCCAGCTGATGAGCCTGAATGGGGCGCAGCGCGCTTCTTTGCGGACGGCGCTTGCCTTGCGGTCCGGCATGCTGCTGCGGCTGCATGTAGTGGCTGCCAGTGATGATACAGAGGATCAGCGGGTGAAGCTCTGCGTCCGGGACGCGGTGCGGGAGGCTTATGCTGCGCAGGAGCAGGACGGCGTCCCCATGGCAGAGCAGGCGGAAAAATGCCTGCCGCAATTGCAGCAGGCTGCGGAGGAGACGGCCCGTGCCGAGGGCTTTGACGGCCCGGTCACCGTCACCATGGAGCAGTGCGCCTTTGATGCACGGACGCTGGATGGCCTAACCATTCCCGCCGGGGTATATCCTGCGCTGATGGTTCGCCTGGGCGCGGCGGAGGGACATAACTGGTGGGGTCTGATGGATCGGGAATTGGCCCTTGCCGCGGCGGAAACGGACGCGGAAGGAACACTGATTTTTCAGCGGGGAAACGTCCGCTGGATGCTGGTGCTGCCGGGGTGGCTGCTGCGCCTGATGACCGGGGAGGACGCGGCATGAGAAAACGGCTGGCAGCCCTTGCAGCGGTGATGCTGTGCTGCCTGACGCTTTCGGCAAGCGCGGCGGTGGTGGCCTGGGGAAGCCGTGGGGCGCAGGTCACGCTCATTCAGCAGAAGCTGAAGCAGTATGGCTATTATGACGGCACGGTGGACGGCATCTTTGGGCGGGAAACGTATCAGGCAGTGGTGTGGTTTCAGCGGAAGAACGGCTTGATGGCGGACGGCGCGGTGGGCCCCTCCACGGCGGCGGCGCTGGGGGTGACGCTGACCGGGGGTACCGTGGCGGTGACCAGCTATCAGGAAAGCGAAATTCGTGTGCTGGCGCGGCTGGTCAACGGGGAAGCCCGGGGCGAGCCGTACATCGGGCAGGTGGCAGTAGCTGCGGTGGTGCTGAACCGGGTAAAAAGCCCGACATTTCCCAACACCATCAGCGGCGTGGTGTTTCAGACGGGCGCCTTTGACGCGGTATGGGACGGGCAGTTTGATTTGGAGCCTACGGCAAATGCGGTCCGTGCGGCACGGGACGCCATGAACGGCTGGGATCCTACCGGCGGGTGTCTATACTATTATAATCCCTCCACGGCAACCAATTCCTGGATATGGACCCGTCAGGTGCAGCTTTCCATCGGAAAGCATGCCTTTGCGATTTAGGGCGGCAAGGGAGCGATCAGTGATGAAGCGTGTTGTGCTGGCTTGGGCGGTGGGCGTGGTGATTTTCGGCTGCGTGACGGGGCTTGTGCTGGAATCACGGCGGGCTGCCCGGGCGGAAAGGATGATGGAGGAAATTTACCAAAGCGCCCTGGCGGAAACGGCGGAGCAAATGCAGGCCCTGTCCCTGACGCTGGAAAAGACCATGATCACGGGCGATGCGGCGCAGGGAGCGCGGCTGCTGGCGCGGACGAGTCAGCTTGCCGAGGATGTGCGGCGCAACCTGACCTTTCTGCCCCTGAGCCATGAAGCCATGGCCCCGACCCTGACCTTTGCCAATCAGCTGGCGGAATATGCGGCGACGCTGCTGCCGGTGCTGGTGAAGGAGGGCGCGCTGCCCAGCGGCGACGTGGAGCAGCTGACTGTGCTGCTGACGGACTGCAACCAATTGGGTAGCCAGCTTGCCCTGGCGCAGCAGAGCATGCAGGCCCAGGGCGTTTCCCTCAGCGATGCGCCGGGGAGCTTTTTTTCCGGCACCGCTGCGGAAACGCGCCCGCTGGAAACATTAGGGGATCAGGATAACGGCATGCAGTACCCGACGCTGATCTATGACGGGGCGTTCTCGGATGCGCGGCATTTGGGTACGCCGCAGGGCCTGCCGCAAACTCAGGTGACCCAGGCGGAGGCCATGGAGCTTGCACGGGTATTTGTGGGGGCAGAGCGCGTCACAGCGGTACGGGAAGCGCCTGCCACCAGCGGCGCGCTGCCGGCCTGGGGCGTCACGGTGGAGACGGGAGACGTGCAGCTGAACGTGGAGGTGACCGTGCAGGGCGGCAAGGTGCTGTGGATGATGCCCGAAACAGCCTCCTTCAACGAAAGCCTGCCGGAGGAAATTTGTGCGCAGCGGGCCGAAGCCTTTTTGCGGGAGCGCGGCTTTACGGACATGTCCTTGACCTATACCGGGCGCTATGGCGACGGGCTGCTGGTGCTGAACTTTGCCGCCACCCAGGAGCATGTGCTGCTGTATCCTGATTTGGTCAAGGTGCAGGTGCGCATGGATACCGGGGAGGTCGTGGGGCTGGAGGCCAATAATTACTGGATGAACCACCGCACGCGGACGCTGACTGCACCGGGCATTTCTCAGGATCAGGCCCGCGCCCGGCTTGCCGAGGGCCTGACCGTGACAGGTACGCAGCTTTGTCTGATCCCACTGCGGGACACGGAACGGCTGTGCTATGAGTTTGCTGTCAGCCGGGGAGACGGGGCGTACCTGATCTATGTGGACGCGCAGACCGGGGAGGAGGTCGAGCTGCTCAAGCGCATCGACACGGCGCAGGGGACGCTGGTGGCGTAAGGCAGCAGGAACCTGCACGCAAAAAAATATTCGTTAGGGAAGAAAGCTGTCGCCCGCCCCGTTAAATGAATGAGGTGAGACCATTGACAGAGATTTTGATTCTGGAACCTGATGAATGGCTAGGCAAGCGGATGCAGGAGGTACTGACCCGCTCCGGGCATCATTGTGAGCGGGCAGAGACCATTGCGGCGGGTCTCACCCGGGTAGAAAAGTCGGAGCGGCTGCTGACGCTGCTGAATGCCCGCCTGCCGTGGGTGGAGAGCTTTCAGATGCTGAAGGCGTTGTCCGCGCGGGGCTGGCCTGTGCTGTTTATGACCGGGGACGCGGCGAACAGCGCACATTTGCAGGCCCTGTATCAGGGCAGCAGCGCCGTGCTGCTTTCGCCCTTTGACGGCAAGGCGCTGGTTCATGCGGTGGAGGAGTTGTTGCGGGCCACGGACACCACGCTGACCATCGGCGGGCTGTCCCTGGATGTGGAGAACCGCCACGCCACCCTGGACGGGCAGGAGGTGCCGCTGACGGCGCAGGAGTTTGCGCTGCTGCAGGCGCTGATGGAGTCCCCGGACGCGGCACTCTCCCGGGAGCAGCTTTTGCGCACGGCGTGGGGCTATCAGGGCGTGGGGGAGACGCGCACGGTGGACGTGCATGTCCAGCGCCTGCGCAGAAAAATCGGCTCCACCGCCATTGAAACGGTGTACAAGCTGGGCTATAAGCTGCGCATGGCATAAACGCCGGGGCTTTGCGGCGCTGCATTTTGCAGCAGCCTGCGGCTTGACAGCGGCGTGTACCTGTGCTAGGATACAGGCGAACCAAATAGTTCCTTTCCCCATCACCGGGTGGGGTGGCATAAAGGCATGCAGGGCATTCCCGCAGGTACGGCGCAGACGCGCTATAAGGGAACGCCTCGCATGCCTGTTCTTTTTACAGGAGGATGAGCATCATGAAGATCAAGCCCTTTGCCGTGGAGGAATGGATGAACGCCTGGGAGGACGGCGCAACCTACAATATTGCGGAGACTTGCGTGGATTCCGTGTCGCTGGACGAGCTGCTTGCCATGTCCGGCGAGGACAAGCAGGCGTTTCTGGATACGCTGTGCGCCCGCCGCCTGACCTATGGCAGCATCACGGGTGCGCCTGCGTTCAAGCAGGGCATTTGCAGGCTGTATCGTTCACTGGACCCGGCGCATGTTATCCCGACCCATGGTGCGGCAGGGGCGAACCATCATGTTTTTCTGTCGCTGATTGGCCCGGGGGATCATGTGGTCAGCGTTATGCCCACCTATCAGCAGTTGTATGCCATCCCCGAATCGCTGGGCGCGAAGGTGGATGTGCTGCACCTGCTCAGGGAGGATGGCTATCTGCCGGATGTACAGGCGCTTCGCCGTTTGGTCACGCCCGGCACGAAGATGATCTGCATCAACAATCCCAACAACCCCACCGGCGCGCTGATGAGCCGGGACGTGCTGATGGAAATTGTCGCCATTGCCGAAAGCGTGGGCGCATGGGTGCTGTGCGATGAGGTATACCGTCACCTGACGCAGGCGGATACATGGAGCGAGTCCATTGTGGACTTGTATGAGAAGGGTATTTCCGTCAGCAGCATGTCGAAGGTGTTTTCGCTGGCGGGGCTGCGGCTGGGCTGGATCGCCACCCGGGACGACGCGGCGATTCGTGCCTGCCTGTCTCAGCGGGATTATAACCTCATCAGCTGCGGCATGCTGGACGAGGCTGTGGCGGCGCTGGCACTGAAGCATGGTGACAAGCTGCTGGCACGGAACCGGGCCATTGTCCGGGAAAATCTGGCACTGCTGGATGCCTGGGTGGCGGGGGAGCGCCATGTCAGCTATGTGAAGCCCCAGGCCGGCACCACCGCGCTGATTTACTACGATTTGGACATTCCGTCCTACACCTTCTGCGAGGAGCTGTATCAGCAGACGGGGGCCTTCGTCACCCCCGGCGATTGCTTTGAGGAGCCGAAGTGCTTCCGCGTTGGCTATGCCTGCGATGCACAGACCCTGCGGCAGGGCTTGCAGGCGGTCAGCACCTATCTGAAAAGCAAGGAATAAGACATGTAAAGGGGATCACCGCAGGCCGCGGCGATCCTCTTTTGCACGGTAGTCTCTGGGGGAAAAACCGGTAGAATTTCAGAAAGAAATTCGGGAAGATGAAGCTGTTATAATGGCAGGAGCCGTTCCGGCACACCAGCGGCACAACATTCAGCATAAGATAGGGGGAGACGTGCTTTCATTCAGGTTAACCGAGTGGACATACGCCTGACGGGGTATGGCAAACACCTCCAAATGGACGTGATCATAATGGTAACTGCACTTTTTAGGATAGCATTGCAGGCATAACTGCGATATAATGATAGCATATCTGGGAAGAAGCGCAAGGGGAGAAAGAACAGTGTATTTTGCTTACGGCGAGACAGAGCTTGCCTATCTGCGGAAAAAGGACAAGCGGCTGGGGAAGGTCATCAATCAGATCGGGCAGGTCGAGCGCACGGTGGATACCGACCTGTTCTCTGCCGTGGTGCATCACATCATTGGGCAGCAGATTTCCACTAAGGCGCAGACGACCATCTGGCAGCGGATGCAGGATGCACTGGGCGTGGTGAATGCCGAGACGATCCTTGCGGCAGGGGTTCCGAAGCTGCAGGCCCAGGGGATGACCTTTCGCAAGGCGGAGTATATTACGGACTTTGCGCAGAAGGTTCACAGCGGCGCGTTTTCGTTGGATGCGGTGGCGCAGATGCCGGACGCGGAAGCCATTCAGGCGCTGACGGCGCTCAAGGGCATCGGTGTGTGGACGGCGGAAATGATCCTGCTGTTCTGCTTGCAGCGCCCGGATGTGCTTAGCTATGACGATCTGGCGATCCAGCGCGGACTGCGCATGGTGTACCATCACCGCGACATAGACCGCGCACGGTTTGAACGGTATCGACGTCGGTATAGCCCCTATGGCAGCGTGGCGAGTCTGTACCTGTGGGCGGTGGCGGGCGGTGCGATTCCGGGCATGCGGGACTATCAGGTGAAAAAAGCAGGCAAATGAAAGGAGCACGCAGCATGGTTTCAACTTGTACCTATTTATCCCCCTTGGGCGGCATCCTGCTGGCGGCGGACGAGATCGGCCTGACAGGGCTGTGGTTCGATGGGGAAAAGTATTTTGCAGAAAATCTGCCCCGGGAGCATGCAGTGCAGGAAACACCCATTTTGCAGGAAACGAAGCGCTGGCTGGATGTATATTTCAGCGGAAAGCAGCCCGACTTCATGCTGCCGCTGCATCCCGTGGGTTCACCCTTTCGGCAGGCGGTGTGGGCGCTGCTGCTGCAAATCCCCTATGGTCAGACGGTCACCTACGGCGAACTTGCACGTCAGCTTGCGGCGAAGCAGGGACGCGCAAAAATGTCCGCGCAGGCGGTGGGCGGAGCCGTGGGACATAATGAAATTTCCATCATCATTCCATGCCACCGGGTGGTGGGGACGAACGGTAGCCTGACAGGGTACGCAGGCGGCATCACAAAAAAGAAGAAACTATTGGAGCTGGAACAGGCAGATATGCACCGTCTATTTGTCCCCACCAAGGGAACGGCGCTGTGAGCGAGGAGGAACACAGGATGATCGTTGCAAAGGCAATTGCCAAGATGATCGACTTTTACAAGGGCAATCTGCACGATATTGAGCATTTTTTGAAGGTATGGGGCTATGCAAAGACCATCGGCGAGCTGGAGGGCCTGGACAGCACTATCCAGCAGCGGCTGGAGCTGACCGCTGTGGTGCATGACATTTCCTGTCCGCTGTGCCGGGAAAAGTATGGCAGCGCAGACGGAAAGCATCAGGAGCTGGAAAGTCCGCCGCTGGTGGAGAACTTTTTTGCGGACATGCCCGTGGCATCGGCGGAGGTGGAACGCATTTCCTGGGTGGTGGCGCATCATCACACCTACACGAATGTGGAGGGGCTGGACTATCAAATTCTGCTGGAAGCCGATTTTCTGGTGAATGCGTCCGAAAGCCACTATACCCGGGCGCTGATCGAAAATACCCGAAAGGCGATGTTCCGCACGGCGGCGGGATTGCGGCTGCTGGACAGCATTTACCTGCAGGGAGAACAAGCGGGATGAAATCAACGAATCGGGACGTGGTTCAGCAGGCGTTCAGCCAGCAGGCCGCATTGTTTGAAAACAGCCGCATGAACTTTTCCAAGCAGGAATATCTGAACTACACCGTGGAGAAGCTGGCGCTGTCTCCGACAGATCATGTGCTGGAGGTTGCTGCCGGAACCTGCGCCTGCGGGCGGGCCATTGCGCCCCATGCGCAGTGCGTGACCTGCCTGGACATGACGCCTGCCATGCTGTCCGTGGGCAAGACCGAGGCGGAAAAGGCGCGTCTGACCAACATGTGCTTTGTGCTGGGAGATGCGGCGGAACTGCCGTTTTTGGAAAGCAGCTTTGATGTGGTGCTTTCCCGGTTGGCATTCCATCATTTCCCGGAAACAGCCCGGCCGTTCGCGGAGATGGTGCGTGTGCTGAGACCCGGTGGCAAGCTGGTCATCATCGACATGGAGGCCGCAGCGGAAGGGCTGCGGGATACGGAGGATACGCTGGAGCGCATGCGCGATCCCTCCCACGTCCGCAATCTCAGCCATGAGGAAATGCTGGACCTGTATGCAAGGCATGGCCTGAACGTGACCTGCTGTGAAGGTACACGCATCCCGGTGCAGCTGCAAAGCTGGATGGAGCTGACCAAAACACCGCGGGCCGTGCAGGAGCAGCTGGCTGCGTGTATGCAGGAGGAGCTGGCAGGCGGCAGGAAAACAGGTTTTGCGCCGTTTATGGAGGATGGACAGATCAAGTTTTATCAGCGCTGGGCGCTGGTCATTGGAGAAAGGCCGCAGGAAACGGTGTGAGACAGCTGCTGGCGCATCAGGGAGGAAGCTCAGGATGAAAAAGCATGGTTTAGGAAAGCGTATTGCGGCATGCGCAGCGGCGCTGATGCTGCTGAGTGTCGCGGCATCGGCGGAAACAACGCTGCATCTGACCTTTGTGGGGGACTGCACACTGGGCAGCGAGGAAGCTACCCGGGCGCAGGAAGGTTCCTTTGTCAGCACCATTGCGCGGGAGGGGTATGACTGGCCCTTCGCATACATGCAGGAGATTTTTCAAAAGGATGACTTGACCGTCGTCAATCTGGAAGGTGTGCTTTCTGATTCCAGCGCGGAGGAAAACAAGCAAAAGACCTTTCGCTTTCGCGGTCCCATAGATTATGTGGAGATCCTTACCCGCAGCGGCATTGACGCGGTAAACCTCGCCAACAACCATACCCACGATTTTGGCGCGCAGGGCTATGCCGCCACGCAGGCCGCGCTGACCCAGGCAGGCGTGGGCTTCTTCGGCGGAGCAGAGCATTTCATTTTTGAAAAGAACGGCGTCAAAATTGCTTTCTATGGCTTTGTGCCGTCTGATGTAACAGGAAACAAGCAGCAGATCGCCGAGGAACTTGCCCGCGTGAAGCGTGAGGAAAACGTCAGCGCCGTGGTTGTCACCTTTCATGCCGGATCGGAATACAGCACAGGCCGCATTGCACGGCAAGCAGAATATGCGCACTTTGCCATTGATGCAGGCGCTGATCTAGTCATCATGCATCATCCGCATGTGCTGCAAGGCATGGAGGTCTATCAAAACCGCAGCATTTGCTACAGCCTGGGCAATTTTGCCTTTGGCGGCAATGCCCGGGTGCGCAGCATCGAAACCGTTGTGGTGGACGCGGCGCTGACCTTTGATGAGGACGGTACTTATCTCGGGCAGCAATTGACGCTGTACCCTGCAAATATGTCCGGCACTGCGCCCAGAAACAATTATCAGCCCGTGCTGGTCAGCGGCAAGCAGGCGCAGGCAGTCATGCGGGCGATCCAGCATGACACGCCTTATCGCCTGGAACCGTATACGGATGAAGCTGGGTGCGCTAAGCAGCTTTATTATCCCGCGGTGGGGGAGGCAGAGGCGCGGTAGGAAGCAGCTACAAGGATGAAGCTGATGAGGATACATAGGCTCAAACTGTCCTACCAAAAACAAAGAGGGGATGCAGCCCTATTCGCTGCGTCCCCTTTTTGCTTTCTCACGCCTTCAGTTCCGTTTCTGTATTCCACAGCAGCAGATTTTCCCGCTCGCTGACCTCGCCCATGGCATAGTCATGCTGCACCGTCTCGTTCAGTCGCTCCGGCGCGACCTCGCGATTCCAGCGGCGCGGCTCGTCCGCAATGACACGGGTCATGTCCTTTTCCCAGGTGTAGGGAATGGTGTTCTCATAGGGATCGAACAGCAGCACGCCGCGCTCGGTCAGGCCGGTCAGCAGCACATAATGTCCGCAGTTCTCAAGCCAGCAGCGCATCAGCGCCACGCCGCCCGTGGCAAGGCAGCGGTAGGTAGGGCTGTCCTTGGTGATGGCAGCCCCTTTCTCCTCCACAAACGCAGTGCGGATAGGAAAGCCGCAGTGCTTGCCGTAGTCGTTGAAAAACTCGCCCAGGAAGCGAATGCAGGCCTTCGAGGTTCCCCGGCAGCCCTTCTGCCCCTGCTCGTTGTAGGTGTCGTTTGTGTGCAGCCACACCGTGCGAACCAGCGCCGGAGGAATATTCTCCCGGTCAAACAGGAAGCGCAGGGCGTTGATGAGCGTCGTCGGCCCGCAATCGTACTCCGAGCTTTGCGTGATCAGAAAATTCTTCATCCGTATATCCTCCTACAAGCATTAGGAAAGCGAACCGCGTGGATCAAGCGCATCGCGCAGCGCGTCGCCCACAAAGTTGATGCACACCACCAGCAGAATAATCAGAATACCCGCCGGGAGCCACAGCCACGGCTTGCTGGTGAGGATCGTCAGGGACTGCGCACCGTTCAGAATGTTGCCCAGCGAGGCCGTGGGCGGCTGCACGCCCATGCCCAGAAAGCTCAGCGCCGCCTCATCCAGCATGGAAATGGCGAACACGCTCGTCGCGTAGACCAGCACAGGGGCCATGGTGTTGGGCAGAATCTCCGAAAACAGGATATACCGTCCCGACATGCCCGCGGTCACATCGCTCTTGCAGAAGTTCGTCTCTCGCAGGGAAAGCACGTTGCCGCGCACCAGACGCGCCACGCCGGGCCAGTCCACAAAGCCAAGGATCAGGATGATGCTCCACATGCCCGGCTCGAAAATGGACGCGGCGACCAGCACCAGCAGGATATACGGGAAGGACATCACCATATCCGTGATGCTCATGATGACCTGATCCACCCAGCCGCCGAAGTAGCCGGAGATCAGGCCCAGCACCACGCCGATGGCGGTGGAGATCACCGTGGCCAGAAAGCCCACCAGCAACGAGACCCGCATGGCGTACAGCAAGCGGCTGTACATGTCCCGGCCGATTTGATCCGTACCCAGCAGATGCTTTGCATCCGGGGGTGCGGAGAAGCCGCCGCTCACCTTGTTGGGCTGATAGGGTGCGATGATCGGCGCAAAGATCGCCATGACCACCAGCACCGTGAGGATAAACAGGCTGACCACCGCCAGCTTATGCCGACAGAACCGCTGCACCACCGGCGAAAGGGAAGGCTTATTCTTCATGCTCTCGTTCCTCCCCTCAATACTTAATGGTCGGATCGACCAGCGCATACATCAGGTCGGTCAGCAGGTTTGTGGCCTGCACCACCACCGCTGACAGCAGGCATACGCCCATGATGACGGGATAGTCCCGCCCAGTGATGGCGCTCATGGTGATCAGGCCCAGTCCGGGCCACGCAAAGATCTGCTCAATGATGACTGCGCCGCCGAACAGCGTCGGGATCTGCATGCCGATGACTGTCACAATGGGCAGCAGCGCGTTGCGCAGGGCGTGCTTGTTAATGACGCGGAAGCGTCCAATGCCCTTGGCCCGGGCCGTGCGCAGGTAATCCATTTCAAGAATTTCCAGCACGGCGCTGCGGATATAGCGGATGTTGCTGCCTGCCACGGACACCGCCAGCACTGTGGCGGGCATGATCAGATGCCGTACCACGTCCCAGAAGTCGCCGCCCGTGCCTGCGGTGGACATGCCGCTGGAGGGCAGCCAGCCCAGGCGCACCGTAAACACATAGATCAGGATCAGCGCCAGAAAAAAGCTGGGGATGCTGCTGCCCAGGAACGAAGCTGTCACCACGGCAAAGTCCCGCTTCTGATAGCGATGCACCGCGCTGTAAATGCCTGAAGGAACGGCGATCAGCAGTCCCAGCAGCAGGGACACGCCCATCAGCAGCAGCGTCGGCCCAATGTGAGAGCCGATGATGTCCGCCACGGGCTGATAGCTTTTGTAGGAAAAGCCCAGGTCGCCCTGTACCACCTGGCCCAGCCAGCGTACATACTGCACCAGCATGGGCTGATCCAGCCCCAATTGCTGCGCTTTGAAGGCCACGGCCTCCTGAGTGGCGCGGGGGCTGATCATCATATCCATGGGGTTGCCCGCCATGCACATGATGGCGTAGTCGATCAGCGTAATGCCCAGCAGCACCGGCAAGGCCAGCAAAATCTTTTTCAATGCGTATTTCCACATGCTTGCTTCCTCCTCACCGCATCAGGGTTGCTCGCTGAGCAGACAGGCTACGCAGCGGGAGGGATCGTTCCGCAGGGGCTTCAGGACAGGGCGCTGCTCCAGGCAATCCAGCTTGGCCTTGGGGCAGCGGGCGGCAAAGGGGCAGCCCTTCTGCTGCTCGCCCAGGCTGCCGATCTCCCCGGTCAGCGTAATGCGGGGACGGTTGCGCAGGGCGTAATCTGCCACGGGAGCCGCGTCGATCAGCGCCTGGGTGTAGGGATGCACAGGCTGCGCAAACAACTGCTCTGCGTCCCCGGTCTCTACCAGCCGCCCCATGTACATCACGCCGATGCGGTGACTGATGTAGCGCACCGCGCCCAATCCGTGGCCGATGAACAGATAGCTCAGTCCCAGCGCTGCCTGCAGATCCTTGAGCAGATTCAAAATCTGCGCCTGCACAGAAACGTCCAGCGCGCTGACCGGCTCGTCCAGCACCAGCAGTGCAGGGTTCAGGGACAGGGCGCGGGCAATGCACACCCGTTGACGCTGCCCGCCGGACAGCTCATGGGGATAGCGTGCCGCCATTTCCGCCGTCAAGCCCACCTGGGCCAGCAGCTCCGTCACGCGCTCCTCTGCGGCCTTGCCTGTGACAATGCCGTGGTAGACCATCGGCTCGCGCAGGATCTCCGCAATGCGCTTGCGTGGATTCAGGCTGGAGCCGCTGTCCTGAAACACCATCTGCATTTTCGTGCGCAGGGGACGGCGCTGGCGCTCGGATAGCTGATCCAGCCGCTGACCTGCCAGCGTGATCGCGCCTGCGTCGGGCTTTTCCAACCCCATCAGCAGCTTGGCGACCGTCGACTTGCCGCAGCCAGATTCGCCCACCAGTCCGAAGGTCTCGCCGGGAGCAATGGCAAAGCTCACGTTCTCCACTGCCACCAGCCTTTGATGATGAAACAGGCGGTTCTCTCCTTCAGCACGAAAGGACTTGCGCAGCCCTTCCACCGCCAGGAGCGGCTGTGTCTCACGCATATTTCGTCACCTGCTCTTTCTCCGCCTGGCAGCAGCGCACGGTATGCCCCGGCGCCAGCATCGCCACATCGTTGCCTTTGGCGCATGCTGCGCCGTAGGGGCAGCGGGGGGCAAAGCGACAGCCTGTCATGGCAGGATAGTCCTCCGGCACAGTACCGGGGATCGCATACAGGCGGCGATCCTTTGCATCATGCAGGCCGGGAACCGCCCGCATCAGCGCCTGCGTGTAGGGATGTCCGGGCGTGGTCAGCACCTGCTCCGTGGTGCCTTCCTCCACGCATTGCCCTGCGTACATCACCACCACACGATCCGCCATTTCCGTGACCAGACCAATGTCGTGGGTGATGAGCAGAATCGCCATGCCGTATTCGTCTCGAAGCTGCTTGAGCAGCTGCATGATCTGAAGCTGAATGGTCACATCCAGCGCAGTGGTCGGTTCGTCCGCAATGAGCAGCTGCGGCTCGCAGGTCAGGGCCATGGCGATCATCACCCGCTGACGCATGCCGCCGGACAGCATGTGCGGATACTTGCGCATGACCTCCTCTGCGTGGGGGATGCCCGTTTTCTTCAGCAACTCCACTGCGCGGCTCCAGGCCTCCTGTCGCCCCATGTGCCGATGTCGGCGTAGCGGCTCCATCAGCTGATTGCCTACGGTAAACACCGGGTTCAGGCTGTACATGATGTCCTGAAAGATCATGGCGATCCTGCTGCCGCGAACCTGATCCAGCTCTTTCTCCGTCATGGACAGCAGATTTTTGCCCTCAAACAGGGCTTCCCCGCCTGTCACATGTCCCTGCCGACCCAGCAGGCCCAGCAAAGAAAGCGCCGTGATACTTTTACCGCATCCGGATTCTCCCACAATGCTGACGATCTCGCCGGGGCGCACCTGAAAATGCACATTCTCCGCCCGAAGGGTCTGCTTCTTTCCCCGGACAAAGGCGATGTTCAGGCCGCGCACCTCCAGCAAAGGCTTCGCCGCTGCCGCTTGCTCCATTGCTTCTTCTCCATTTCCAGGACAGCAGCAGTCAAGGAGAAGGCTCCCTGACTGCTGCTGTCGTGTTTGCTTTTGTTACTCTGCGATGTCCCACTCGTGGACGTTGATGAAGGTGCCGAAAACATCAGGCTCCGCACCCACCAGGTGGTTGCTCACCGCGCCCATGGTGCTGATGACGTAGGCGGAGATCATCGCCACATCGCTCTGCATGTGCTGATCCACGGTCAGGTACTTCGCGCGGATCGCGTCCACATCGGTCAGAGTCTGGCTTTCGCTCAGGGCAGCGTTCACCTCATCGTTGCTGTAGCGCGTCCAGCCGTCGGCGGACAGCAGCCAGCTCACATCGGTGTAGGGATCCACAGGGGCATAGGTGTACTGGACGCTCATCACATCAAACTCGCCGTTGTTGGCAACGTCCATCAGGGTGCTGAGATCCACGGTTTTAATGTCAATGTTCAGGCCAAGCTCCTGCATCTGGGCGGCAATGAAGCTCACCGCCTGTACGAAGGTCGCGTCGCCGCTGTTGCAGTACCAGGTCAGCTGATTGCTTGCGCCGTCCGTCACTGCGTCCTTGATGAGCTGCGCGGCCTTGTCGGGATCGTAAGCCGTCACGCCCAGGCTTGCATCATAGTAGGGGCTGGCGCTGCACAGGAAGCCGTCCACCAGCTCGCCGTTGTCATGCACCAGGCCGGTCAGGATGGTCTGACGGTCAATGCCGTACAGCAGCGCCTGACGGATGCGCACATCGGTGACGCGCGCCACATTGAAGAAAATGGACTGGTTGGTCACAGGCGTACCCATGACGGTGGTCACATTGGACAGTGCGCGAACGCTGTCATAGTCCTCCAGCAGAATGTCGCCCATGGTCTGCTGGATCAGGTCGATCTCGCCCGCCTGCAAGCCGGTCAGCAGCTGCGCGGATTCCAGCACGTTGATGTTCAGGTACTTGATCTTCGCCTCACCCATCCAGTAATCGGGGTTGGACTCATAATGCACATAATGGTTCAGGTCGAAGTCCTTGACATAGTAGGGGCCGCTGATAACGTCCGCATGGTCGAACCAGTCATAGGTCAGCAGCTGATCCTTCGCCACGCTGCCCAGGATATGCTCCGGCAGGGTCAGCACATAGCGGCCGTAGTTGTTCTCGAAGGTATACAGCGCGATGGGCCACTTGGTGGTGACGGTCAGGGTCTTATTGTCCACGACCTGCACACCGCTGATCTCCGTTGCGCCGCTTTCCACCATGCCCGCGTCATCTGTACCCGCGATGGCGTACATCGCCATGCCGGAGTTGAAGCTCTCGGGGCTTGCCAGGCACAGGAAGGTGAAGGCCACGTCCTTCGCCGTAACGGGGGTGCCGTCCGACCAGGTTGCCGCCTTCTGCAGCTTGATGGTGAAGGTAAGGTTATCCTCGGTGGTGATGGATTCCGCCAGCTGCGGCACAAATTCCAGATCCTTGTTCAGCTCCACCAGGGGCAGAAAGCGCAGGGAGTTCGCATACTTCACGACCTCGGTTGCGCCCATGAGCAGGGGATTCAGGGTGCCGATGGTACCCGTCACGGCAATGTTGACCGTCTTGCTGTTCTCCTCCGCAGCCGCGCCGCCCACCAGGCCAAGGCTCAGGGCCAGCGTCAGCACCAGCGCAAGCACGCGCTTTGCGATACCATGCTTCATTATAATTTTCCTCCTTATTGCTTTTCGTTCAGCTCTTGCAGGCAGTCTGCCGCAAGGCTTGCAAAATAGTCTGCCGCAGGCTCCAACGCGGCGGGGTCTACCGTGAATTTTGGGTGGTGTCCGGGATATGTGCCGCCGGTACCCACCCGAATAAAGATGCCTGGCGCATGCTGCAAATACCAGCTGAAATCCTCGCCGCCCATGGTATCCTCCTGGCGATCCACTCGGAAGCCCATGCGCAGCGCTGTTTTCCGTGCCAGGGCGCACAGGTCTGCGTCGTTGACCACGGCAGGCGGCCCCGGCATCCAGCTTGCTTCTGCCGTCATGTCATAGGCTGCGGCGACCTCTGCCGCCATGCGCTGCAAGCCTGCTGCAAGCTGCTTGCGCGCCGTCTCCGACAGGGTACGAACCGTTCCCTCCAGAAACGCCGTTTCCGGCAGCACGTTCCAGGTATTGCCTGCGCTGACGTGGGTCACGCTCAGTACGGTGGGATCAAATGGGTCTATCGTGCGGCTGACAAGGCTTTGCAGGCTTTGGATCAGCGCCGCCTGCGCCACGATCACGTCCGTGCCCTTCTGGGGCTGCGCCGCGTGTGCGCCTTTACCCCGCAGGGTCACGCTGAAGCGATCCACCGCCGCCATGACCGGGCCTTCCTTAATGCCCAGTGTTCCCGCCGGGAAGCCGGGATAGGAGTGGATCGCCAGGTAGCGCTGCACATCGTCCAGCACTCCGGCGGCCAGCACCTTTTCCGCCCCGGCGGCGATCTCCTCTGCCGGTTGGAAAATGATCTTCACCGTGCCGGGAAGCTGCTTACGCATTTTCTGCAAGCGCAGGGCTGCGCCCAGCATGACCGTTGTGTGGAAATCATGTCCGCAGGCGTGCATTTTCCCCGGACATCGGGATGCGTAGGGCAGACCGCTCTCCTCCTGGATGGGCAGTGCGTCCATATCGCACCGCAGGGCGATGGTCTTTCCCGGCTTCTCGCCGCGAATACAGGCCAGCACGCCCGTTTCAAGGCCCTGCAGAGGCATCAGCTCCACGCCCGCCGCCGTCAGCTCCCGCTGCAAAAGCGCCGTGGTCGCTTTTTCCTCAAAGGCCAGCTCCGGCTGCTGGTGCAATGCTTCCAGCACGCTGCGCAGCCGTTCCTTTCGTTCCTCTGACGTTGTTCAAGCGCCTCCCGCCTTCGCATAAAAAAGCAGCCCAAAGTCTGGCACGTCTCCGTTTTCGGGGACGAATCGCCTATGACTCTGCGCCGCTTCGAATGCGTTTTTCCCTTGGCCTGCCGCTGGCATGCCATGTGTCATCCGTTTGATCGCCGTGGCGCAAGCATACACTGCGTACAGCAATAGGAGGACATCTTGCAAGCGGGGTTCATCTGTTTCCGCATCATGCTAAGCGCCCTCCTTTCCTGATCTAAACCGACAACGGTGTAATCATAGCATTCTACTATGTAGATGTCAAGGAAAAAACAATGAAAATGCGAAAGGTGGAGAGGGGGAAAAGTGATTTCACTGGGGGTGGGGGGACGATGAAGGATTGGCGGTACACGACCACGCGGGGATTCCAGCTAGAGAGCGTTTCGTCCGTCTGCGGACGGACGACCTACTTTGCACTCGGGCAAAGTAGGCAAAGCCGCCCGGGGGCCGGCAAATTCCCATGCGGCGTGCCGGCCCCCGGACCCCTCGTGCCGAAATTGCGCCTGGGTCGGAGCCTTCCCAGGGGGACACAACCCGAGTTGTCTTCGGTTCCGCCCTAACGGCCCACTTTGGGGCAACGGCACTGCGTGCGTTGCCCCAAAATGGGCCTGTGCTTAGGGGTGGGATGAGCTGCAAATGAGGTTGTTGCTTGCTGGAATATCCAATAGTTAAGGAAGCCCCCGAAGGTTTCCAAAGGGCGAGCGGAAAGCCGCCAGACGGGCTCCGTCCTTTGGTCGCGCCCGCAGGCGCGAAAACCCTGCTGCACTATAAGCCAGTTTGAAAGGAGCTGTCATTACTTTTTGAGCTTTGTATCCGTATCCTTCGCCTGCACATAGCCGTCCAAATTCTCCAACTGTACATGATACCAGTCCCCATGGACTGCCAGCACGGTCAGTTCTTCGCCTTTGTGCAGCTGCTCAATTGCCGTACCCTTTTCCTTGGCAGTGGTGCGCAGCACAGCGCCATCCTTCGTGACCTTCACCGTCGGCATAGCGGATGCCGTACTGTAGGCCGAAAGGTAGTCCACCTGCATGTACCCCTCGGCAACCTCGCCGACAGCGACCTTCACCCAGCCGTTTTTCGGCAGCGAGAGGATCTCCACCCTTGTGCCGTTGTAATACTTGCCCAGGCTCGCCGCGTCCTTATTCGGCTTCGTCCGCAGGTTCAGACGATCCTCGGGGTTCTCATTGAAGACCCACGCAAGACTCTTGATGGTCGCTTTGCTGTCCACCAGCTTATCCAGCGATATATGCAGATAGCCGGTGATCTCCAGTCCCGGGACATAGACGTGGAGCCAATCGTTCTGCACGCCCATGACCAGCACCCACGTGTACGCCTCCAGCGCCGTGCCGCCGGAGGTCTCGTTCGGCTCGTTATACAGCGTTACGTCGGGGACCTCTGCCCAGGGCATGGCGCTGGCGACCGGCGTGCAGCTGAGATATTTTGTCTCCATATAGCCGATGGACGACTTTCCGTAAACCTCCACCTGGGTCCAGCCGTTTTTGAAGACCTGACGCACGGTCACCTTTGTGCCGTTGTAATACTTGCCCATGGAGCGGCTGGTTTTCCAGGCGCTCTCCCGCAGATTCAGCCGATCGGTGGGAACGGGGTTGTTCACATAGGCGATCACCGGACGGCTCAAGGTGGTCTGACCGTTTTCCACATCCTCGATCGGCAGATCGGTATCCTTGGCCTGCACATAGCCGTCCAGATTTTCCAGCTGCACATGATACCATGCTCCGCATACGCCCAGCACCGTCATACCCTCACTCTGCTTCAGTCCTTCTATGATGGTGGCCTTCGTATTTGGCGCAGTACGCAAGTTCAGCGTTTGTACTGTCGCACGAACCGATGGCCTTGCCTCGGTCACACGGGTAGTGGAAAGATACTTTGTCTGCATATAGCCATGCGCCAATTCCCCAATTTGCACCTCTGACCAGCCGTCTTCCGGCTGGGACAGCACGGTCACCTGGATGCCGTTGTAATACTTGCCCAGCGACGCAGCGTTTGTGTTCGGCTTTTCCCGCAGGTTCAGCCGATCGGTGGCGACAGGGTTGTTCACATACATCACGGTTTCTGCGCCTGCGCAGGCAAATAGGCCCAGCGACAGCACGCAGAGCAGAACAAACATCAGTGTACGCAGTTTTTTCATATAGAGAAAGCCTCCCTTCCGTTGTCATTCATATCAACGGCGGGAGGCTGGCGTATTCTTCCCAAAGCGGCAGAAATTTACATCTTTTCTTTTTCGTGCCGGGACATCTGGCTGTTGAGCAGGTTAATATCTCCGCAGCCCATGGTAATGACCAGATCGCCGGGCTGCCAGTGCGCCCGCAGATAGTTTTCCGTGTCATCGAAGGAAGGCGTCCACACCGCGTTTACGCCATGGGCCTTCATGCCCTCCACCAGCATGCCGCTGTTGATGTCGCCGGGATCCTTCTCCCGGGCGGCGCAGATGTCTGTCACCAGGGTGAAATCCGCACGCTCGGTGCAGGTGAGGTAATCGTCAAACAGGCGCTTGACACGGCTGTAGGTATGGGGCTGCATCACGGCCCACAGGCGGCCCTTGCAGCGCAGCCGCGCCACGTCCAGGGCATTGCGCATTTCCGCCGGGTTATGACCATAGTCATGGAAGATCTCCACGCCGTCAATGGTGTCCGTCAGCTCGAACCGCCGATGTGCGCCCACAAAGTGCGCCAGGGACTGCGCTGCCTGCGTCAGATCAGCGTCCAGCGCATAGGCCGCTGCCAGTGCCGCCAGCGCGTGCATCACATTGAACGCTCCTGGCACCTTCAATTGTACTGCACACATGGCCTTGCCCCGGAACATCAGCGTGAACCGTCCATGGCCCTCGCCGTCATAGCTCAGGTCGGCGGGATACCAGTCACAGGGCGTTTCCATGCCGAAAAGCTGATGGCCGCAGTTCAGCGCATCCAGCTCCGCACGGACGCGGGGATCATCGCCGTTGCCGATAGCCAGCCCGCTTTGCGGCAGCAGGTGCAGAAAGTGCCGGAAGGAAGCCTGAATATCATCCAAGTCCTTATAAAAATCCAGATGGTCTTCCTCGATATTCGTTAGCACCGCCATGGTGGGGTGCATGTGGTGGAAGCTGGCCTTGAACTCGCAGGCCTCCGCCAGAAACGCTTGCCCCTTGCCAATGCGGGTGCTGCCGCCGATGGCGTCCAGTTGTCCGCCAATATGCACCGTCGGATCAAGGCCGCACTCCACCAGGATCTGAGATAGCATGGAGGTCGTGGTGGTCTTGCCATGGGTACCGCAAACGCCCACCGCCTGCGGATAGCCCTCCATCAGCTGACCCAGCAGCTCAGCCCGCTCCATGTTCGGCAGACCCAGACGCGCCACTTCCACCCGTTCCGGGTTATCCGGCAGGATGGCGGCGGTATAGACCACCAGATCAGCGCCGTGAACGTTTTCAGCCCGGTGCCCCACCTGCACGTCGATGCCCAGGCGGCGCAGCTTTTCCAGCGCATAGCCCTCCGTCCGATCCGAGCCGGAGACACGGTAGCCCTCCGCCACCAGCATTTCCGCCAGCCCGGACATGCTGGAGCCGCCGATACCGATCATATGAACATGCTTGCCTTGAAAGTCCCGAATGCGGGGCGTATCCATGCGCAAACCACTCTTTTCCTTACAGAACTCGATCCTTGCCTTGCAAGGCTTCGCCGTTATTATATACCATGACGCAGGGTTTTAGCAATAGCCGCGCCTTGACAGGCTTCCAGAAATAGCCTATACTGTCCTCAACAGTTTCATGTATAAGGGGGCATTTTTTCATGTCTTTTCGCCGCTTGCTGGCGCTTTTGCTCGTCTGCACGCTTTCCCTCGGCCTTGCCGTGGCGGAGGAGGCCCCAACGCAAGCGCCCACCGCTTCGGCCACTGATCTTTCCACAGCCGCGCTGACCGATGCGCAGCGCCTTGTGCGGGGCTATGATGCAGAGGCCGGCTACATCTACATCAACTACGGTCGCTATCCTTATTATGAGGACGGCACGGAAGCACCCATTTTGTGGCGTGTGCTGGGCGTGGATGAGGACGGCTGGGCGCTGCTGCTGACCGAGTATGTCATTGACTTCGCCATGTACCATGAGAAAAAGGTCACCATGGAAAACTGGCGGGACAACACCATTTATCACACGCTGAATGATGAAATGCGGCTGGTCATGTTCACGGATGAGGAGCTTTCTGCCGTGCGCTACACGGAAGAAAAGGGCTGGCTGTATTACCTGGACAACGAGGATTACCGCAACACGGACTACGGCTTCCGTCATTGGCAGCTGAAGCCGCAGAAGGAGCGGGAGTGTCAGCCTACGCCCTATGCGATGACCAATCCCCATGCCTGGAAGGATCGTTCCAACGGCTGCACCTGGTATTTCTCAACAGGCGTTCCCCGCCGGGGCTTCCACAACCTGATCGGTTATGATGGACACACCTCCACGGCGGCAAACAACCGCTATGGCGGTGTGCGCTGCGCCTGCAAGCTCAAGCTGAGCATGCTTTCCAATGTGCAGGGCGAGGGGACGAAGGAAGATCCTTATACCTTTGAGGTGGTGAAGGAATAAAAATTGCAGCAGTGCATGACGCGACCATTTCCCGGGCCAGGCGTGCCGCTTCCGCTAGCAGCAGACCGGCCAGGCGTTTGCCCCGTGCCTCGGGAAAGATATAGACAAAGCCGATCCACGGGGTCAGGGGCGTAGGCTGAATCTCGTCCTGATCGGCAAAGGTGCAGAAGCCCAGCAGCATTTCGTCCTGCTTCAGCGGCAGCGTCCTTGTGTACGGGCCGCACAGGGCTTGCAGGCGGTTTTCGGCAAGCAGCGTGTGCAGATATTGTCCGGCGCCCCAGTCGCACCGCGCAAGCTGAGCAAGTCAGTGCGCCTGATCCTTTGCCTGTTCATAGAGAAGGATCGTCATGTCTTACCTCCTGAAAAGCCCTGCCCTTGTCATACAAATATACCGTAAAGCTCATGGCGTTTCCTCTAATCGCCGCACCAGCAGCGGGATCGCCTGCTCAAAGGCTACGCCGTAGCGCAGGGGCAGGCCGTTCTCCAATGTGTGCAGCATGCTCTCATAGGTAAAATCCACGGCCAGTGATGCGGCCTGCGCCAGCGTTCTGCCCCGCAGCAGGGCCGACAACAGAGCGCTTGCCAGCACATCGCCCGTGCCGTAGAAAATCCCCGGCAGCTCGGGCTTGCCGAAAAAGACGGTTTCTCCCGTGGTCGCGTCATAGGCGGCGGCTCCCAGCAGGCCGTTCCGCGTCACGCCCGTCAGTACCACCTGACGGCATCCATAGCTGCGGTGCAGGTCTGTCAGGATACGCTGCACCTCTGCCGCGTCAGGCCGTTCATGATAGCTTTCCTCCAGCAGGAACGCTGCTTCCGTCAGATTGGGGACGATCACGTCCGCACAGCGGCACAGCCGTCCCATGCCATGGGCCATTTCTGCCGTGTAGGTGGCATAGAGCTGCCCATGATCCGCCATCACCGGGTCCACCAGCACCAGCGGATGCTGGGAACGGTAGGCGGCAAACACCCGCTCCACCAGCTCGATTTGTGCACCACTGCCAAGAAAGCCGCTGTACAGCCCGTCAAAATGCAGGGGCAGCGTCTGAAAATGGGCGAAGATCTTCTCCATCTCCGCAGTCAGCTCCAAATGGGTGTAGCCGGTAAATTCCCCTGTGTGGGTGGACAGCAGCGCCGTAGGCAGCGCGGAAGTGTGAATGCCCGCCGCAGATAAAATAGGCAGCGCAACGGTCAGTGAGCAGCGTCCCACGCAGCTCAGGTCATGAATGGCAAGCGCCTGCTTTTGCAACGGCACGTCCCCCTTTCCTTCATTGGAATTTCATCATAGCAGGGCCGCCCTGAAAATGCAAGCATCTGTCCCATTTGCTGCAAAAGCGCTGTTTTTCCCTTGACAAGCCCCAAGGAAGCGTATATATTTGCAAGCAAGGCATTCCATAAATTCGACCGGGAGGTTTCATGCTATGACAAAAGCGGTTATTTCCGTCACGGGGCTGGACGCTACGGGCATTATTGCGCGGGTCGCGACCAAGCTCAGTGAAATGAACATCAATATTCTGGACATTACGCAGACCATCCTGGACGGCTATTTCACCATGATGATGATCGTCGATCTGGACGGTGCGCACATGACCTTTGCGGACATCGATGCGCAGCTTCAGCCGGTGCGCGACGATCTGCAAATGGCCATTCACATGCAGCGCATGGATATTTTCGACGCCATGCACCGCATTTAAGGGAGGACGACGGACGTGATCGAGACCAGCGAGATCCTCCAAACCCTGCGGATGATCCAGGAGGAAAACTTCGATATTCGCACCATTACTCTGGGCATCAACCTGCTGGACTGCTCGGATCAGGATGCCGAGCGGTGTGCCCAGCGGGTGTATGACAAGATCTGCCGCACCGCCGCGCATCTGGTGCAAACCGGCGAGGACATTGAGCGGGAGCTGGGCATTCCCATCGTCAACAAGCGCATTTCCGTCACCCCGGTCAGCCTGATCTGTCAGGCGGATCCCCGGCCCATCGCCCGGGCGCTGGATCGTGCGGCAAAGGAAATGGGCGTGAACTTCCTGGGCGGCTATAGTGCGCTGACGCAGAAGGGCATGACCCTGGCGGATGAGCGGCTGATCCAGTCCATTCCCGAGGTGCTTTGCACCACCGAGCGGCTCTGCTCCAGCGTAAACGTGGGCAGCACCCGCGCGGGCCTGAACATGAACGCCATTCGCGAAATGGGTGAGATCATCAAAAAGACCGCCGCGCAGTCTGCGGATCAGGATGGGCTGGGCTGTGCAAAGCTGGTGGTCTTTGCCAACGCGGTGGAGGACAACCCCTTCATGGCAGGTGCGTTCTGTGGCGTAGGTGAACCGGAATGCGCCATCAACGTGGGCGTATCCGGCCCCGGTGTGGTCAAGCGTGCGCTGGAGCAGGTGAAGGGTCAGCCCTTCGACGTGGTGGCGGAGACCATCAAGCGTACTGCGTTCAAGATCACCCGTGTGGGTCAGCTGGTGGCGCGGGAAGCGTCCCAGCGGCTGCAAATACCCTTCGGCATTGTGGATCTTTCCCTGGCCCCCACGCCCGCCCGCGGCGACAGCGTGGCGCATATCTTGACGGAAATGGGCCTGGAAATGGCAGGCGCACCCGGCACCACCGCTGCGCTGGCCCTGCTGAACGACGCGGTGAAAAAGGGCGGCGTGATGGCCTCCAACCATGTGGGCGGGCTGTCCGGCGCGTTTATTCCCGTCAGTGAGGACATCGGCATGATCGAGGCGGCATCTTGCGGAGCGCTGACGCTGGAAAAGCTGGAAGCCATGACCTGTGTCTGCTCGGTGGGCCTGGACATGATCGCCATTCCCGGCGAGACCAGTGCCGCCGCCATCTCCGGCATTATTGCGGACGAAGCCGCCATCGGCATGATCAACAACAAGACCACCGCCGTGCGTGTGATCCCTGCCGTGGGCAAGCAGGCGGGCGATCAGGTAGAGTTTGGCGGGCTGCTGGGTTATGCCCCGGTGATGCCTGTGAACAAGTGGGGCAACGAGGCGTTCATTGCCCGTGGCGGACGTATTCCCGCGCCGCTGCATTCCCTGCGGAACTGAAGCGTTTTCCATCGGCGGACAGCACTGCGCTGTCCGCCTTTGCCTGTTTACTGGTAGCAGTTTTTCCACCTTTGTTTTCGCGTCCCTTCGCTGTTTTTCGTTGACAAACCCTGCATACATGCTATAATACATGCGACAGACGAATAAGCAGACGCAGCCGCGCAGTTGCGCGACGCGATGCCGGATGGGCGCGCGTCAAGGGAATCGGATGAGAATTTCGAACTATCCCAGTAACCGTGAAGCGGACGAGAAGGCACAGCCACTGTTCTCCTCTAGTGGGAATGGGAAGGCGCCTTTAAGGGTGAGGCCAAGTCGGGAGACCTGGCTGCGTCCAAGCACAGAACATCTCCTGGGGATGAGGTAGGCACAGACGCGGATGCAGCCTTTTGCATGCGCGGACTTTTGCCGTGCCTTGCTTTGCGGGGGCGCGGCTTTTTTGCAACCATCACCTTCGCCCGTCTGATCTTGTGTATCGGAGGGAACCCTATGCTTCGCAAACTTCTTTCCCTGGCGCTGTGCCTGTGCATGGCGCTGAACCTGACCTCCGCCGTGGCGGAGAACACCGCGTTGGTCGTCACCGACATGACGGGCCGCGAGGTCACCCTGAACGGCCCTGCCCAGCGCATTGTGGCGCTGACCCCCTCGGACTGCGAGATCATCTATGCCATCGGCGCGCAGGATCAGCTAGTGGGCCGCGGCACCTACTGCGATTACCCCGCTGAGGTGGCGGACATCCCGGTGGTGGATTCCGGCGCGAACACCAACCTGGAGCAGATTCTGGCCCTTCAGCCCGATGTGCTGATCATGTCCACCATGGCGCAGACCGAGGAGCAGGTGAATGCGCTGGAGAACGCCGGTGTGCGCGTTATCGTTTCCGATGCGCAGACCATTGCCGGCACCTATGATGCGATCACGCTGATCGGTCAGGTGTGCGGCAAGGAAGCTGAGGCTGCGGCGCTGGTGGAAAGCATGAAGACTGAGCTGGCGGACATCGCTGCGAAGTCTGAGAACACCGGCAAGACCGTTTACTTCGAGGTTTCTCCCCTGCAGTACGGCCTGTGGACCGCTGGCAGCGGCACCTTCATGAACGAGCTGGCAGAGCTGTGCGGCCTGACCAACGCCTTTGCGGATGTGGAGGGCTGGTCTAGCATTTCTGAGGAGCAGGTGCTGGCCCGTGACCCTGACTACATTGTGACCATCACCATGTACTACGGCGAAGGCCCCAAGCCCGAGGAAGAGATCGCCAGCCGTCAGGGCTGGGAGAACCTGAAGGCTGTGAAGAACGGCGAGATCTACAATGCGGACAGCAATGCGGTGTCTCGTCCCGGCCCCCGTCTGGTGGATGCCGCCAAGGAGCTGCATGACTTCGTGTACGGCGCGGCAGACGAAGCCAACGCGGCGTAAGGTAATTTGAAACAGAGCGCCCTCTGCGGACGGAGGAAGCTGAAAGGCTTCGCCGCGCAGAGGGCGCTTTTGCATGCAAATAGAAAACCAGCTCATCGCAGGGAATGCAATGAGCTGGTTTTGGCAAATTCTTCTTACACGGGCCGTTCCTTGCCCAGGAAGCAGATGGCGACCGTTCCGGGGCCGCAGTGCGCGCCAATGACCGGGCCAACATTGTCGATGCGGGTGCGGGCGTTGGGCAGCTTTGCCTTGAGCATCTCATCCAGGCGCTGCGCATCCTCCCGGCAATCCGCATTCAGGATGATGATGTCCTGATCCTCCACGTTTTCGATGTTCTCCACCGTTTTGTCCACGATGTAGCTCAGCGCCTTCTTGCGTCCGCGCACCTTATCCACAGAGGACAGCTTGCCCTCCTTGGATTCCACAATGATGGGTTTCAGATCCAGCATGGTACCCAGCGCCGCACTGGTGGCGGAAACGCGCCCGCCGCGCTTGAGGTACTTCAGGTCGTCCACGGTGAACCAGGCCTGCGCCCGGCGCTTGTTGTCCTCCAGCCACTGGGCGACCTCCTCCATGGGCTTGCCCTCACGGTACAGCGCATGCGCCTTCAAAATCAGCTGGGTCATGGGGCCGGAGATGGACAGCGTGTCCACCACAATGAACTTCCGCTCGGGATACTTTGCCAGCAGCTCGTCCCGCACGGCGTAAACGGCTTGAATGGTGCAGCTCAGCTGGCTGGAAAAAGCAACGAACAGCAGGTCGCTTTCCTTCAGGATCGGCTCGAAGTATTCCAGGTAGGCCGTCTGATTCAGGGCAGAGGTTACGGGCGTAGCGCCCTCGCGCATTTTGGCGTAGTAGGTGTGGTGATCCATGGTCTGGCCCAGATCATCGAAGTATTCCTTGCCATCCACGGCATAGGGCATGTAGACCATCGGAATGCCGTAGCGCTGTTGCAGCTCATACGGCATATCGCTGTCGCTGTCGGTCATGAAAACGTAATCCATGGTAGAACCTCCTTGCTGATGAATCCGAAAAAAAGATGATGCCAAAATAAACAATTACATTGTACCTTGTTTTGCCTGAAAATGCAACACTTTCGCCGCATTCGCGCTGGAAGGGGCACACAGGTTTGCCACAAAAAATCCACCCTGCTGCTTTTCAAGCACAGGGAAACGTGTTATAATAAATCGAAATCAAGCCTTAAGGAGGTTTTTCCAATGGCGATTGTTACTACGACGGAAATGTTCAAGAAGGCCTATGAGGGCGGTTACGCCATCGGCGCGTTCAACGTGAATAACATGGAGATTATCCAGGGCATCACTGAGGGCGCGAAGATGGAAAACGCTCCCGTCATTCTGCAGGTGTCTGCGGGCGCCCGCAAGTATGCCAAGCATGTGTATCTGATGAAGATGATCGAGGCCGCTGTGGCGGACACCGATCTGCCCATCGCGGTGCATCTGGACCACGGCCCCGACTTCGAGACCTGCAAGAGCTGCATCGACGGCGGCTTCTCCTCCGTCATGATCGACGGCAGCCACCTGCCCTTTGAGGAAAACATTGCGCAGACCAAGCGCGTGGTGGAATATGCGCACGACCACGGCGTGGTGGTCGAGGCTGAGCTGGGCCGTCTGGCCGGCGTGGAGGACGATGTGAAGGTCTCCGCCGAGGACAGCAGCTACACCCAGCCTGACGAGGTGGAGGAGTTCGTCTCCCGCACCGGCTGCGACTCTCTGGCTATCGCCATCGGTACCAGCCACGGCGCGTACAAGTTCAAGGGCGAACCCAAGCTGCGCTTCGACATTCTGGAAGAGGTGGGCCGTCGCCTGCCCGGCTTCCCCATCGTGCTGCACGGCGCTTCCTCCGTCATCCCCGAGTATGTGGACATGATCAACCAGTACGGCGGTAAGATGCCCGGTGCGCAGGGTGTGCCTGAGGATATGCTGCGCAAGGCGGCATCCATGGCGGTCTGCAAAATCAACATCGACTCCGACCTGCGTCTGGCCTTCACCGGCCTGGTGCGCAAGCACTTTGCGGAGCATCCCGATCACTTCGATCCCCGTCAGTACCTGACCGATGCCCGTGCGGGTATTCGCGACATGGTGCGTCACAAGATCGTGGACGTACTGGGCTGCAACGGCAAGGCGTAAGAAAAAAACTTGAAAAAGAGCCTGCTACAGAAGTAAAAAGCTGTAGCAGGCTTTTCTATTTGTGCATTTGATGTGGAAGCAGAAGCATGCTTTGCACAAAATGGACAGAAGCAATTTTGATCATCGGCATAGCAAACAAAAGCGATGCTGTGCCGCCAAGTCCACGCACGCTCGCAAAGAACCACGGTTCTTTGCAGCCTCCCGCCGTTGCCATTGCCTGTTTCTTATGGTACAATGAGGGCCGCAAGAAATGAAGGAGGCAGCGCGTTATGATCATTGGACAGTTTGTGGACACATACCCCCCGTGTGTGGATGGGGTGGGGCGCGTGACGCAAAGCTACTGTGAAACGCTGACCGCCATGGGGCATGAGGCATGGTACATTGCACCGGATGCGCCGGGAAAGGCAGAGGATTATGGCTTCCCGGTGCTGCTGCAAAAGAGTGTGGGCATTCCTGGCGAACCTTTTCGGCTGGGACTTCCCGCAGTGGATGTGAGCTATCGGAAGCGGGTGGACGAGCTTCCCTTTGACCTTGTGCATGCGCAAAGCCCCTTCGCCGCAGGGGAGGAAGCCATGCGCATCGCCCGCAAGCGCGATATTCCGCTGGTGACCACCTTCCACTCCAAGTATTATCAGGACTTTTATGATAAGACCAAGTCCCGCGTGATCGCCAAGGGCGCGGTGGCGAAAATCATTCACTTCTATAACCATTGCGATGGGGTGTGGACGGTGAATAACGCTACGGCGGAGGTACTGCGGGAATACGGCTACCGGGGCGAAATTCTCATTATGGAGAACGGCACAAACCTGGAGCCGCTGTCTCCGGCGGGGGAAAAGGCGCTTCAGCAGCGGGTGACGCTGGATGAGCGGCCTATTCTGCTGTTTGTGGGGCAGCATAATTATAAGAAGAATCTGCATGGTGTGCTGGACGCATGCGCGCTGCTGAAGGCGCAGGGCGTGGACTTCCAGTTGGTGACGGCGGGGGACGGCCCCGATATGGAGGACATTCGCCGGGAAGTGAATGAGAAGGGGCTGGAAGCGCAGACCCATCTGCTGGGCTTCATGGCGGATCGGGCAGAGCTGATGGCACTGTATCACCGGGCGAGCCTGCTGGTGTTCCCGTCCATTTACGATAACGCACCCATGGTGCTGCGGGAAGCCGCCGCCATGGGTACGCCTGCGGTGGTGGTGGCGGGCAGCTGCTCCGCTGAGGGGATCACCGATGGGGAAAATGGCTTCATCTGCAAGGACGAAAGCGGCGCTGCCATCGCGCAGGCGGTGACGCAGGCGCTGCCGCGGGCAGCACAGGTGGGGGAACGCGCCCGGGCGACCATCCCGGTGCCGTGGAGCCGCATCATGACACAAGTCGTGGCGGAATATGAGCGACTGATCGACATTAAACGGGGGCGCGGCACTTGACTGGCTCAAAATCATCGAAAATTTTCAGCGGCATCGTCATTGTGCTGACTATCGCCATGGTGTGCGTGCTGGCCTTCAGCAATCAGGAGCTGGCAAGCGCCGGGGACGCCCTGCGAACCTTGCAGCCTGCGGCATTGGCGGGATGTGTGCTGTGCTTTCTGGGCTATGCCTCCTTTGACGGCGTGGGGCTGTTCGCATTCCTGCGTCGGCAGGGGTATCGCATTCGGCTGTCATCCAGCATTCATTTGAGCTTTACGGGGCTGTATTATGCCAACATTACCCCCAGCTCCTCGGGCGGACAGCCTATGCAGGTGTTCCTGCTCAGTCAGCGCGGGGTGCCGGTGGGGGTATCCAGCTCAGCCCTGTCTGTGCGGCTGATGGCGAATCAGCTGGTCACGGTGCTGATGACCATGCTGCTGTGGGCGACCAACGGGGCGTTTATTCAGTGGCAGCTTGGCGGCGTGATGGGCCTGGTGGTGCTGGGGCTGGTCATCAACGGTGCGGCGGTGCCGCTGCTGCTGCTGGTGACCTTCTGGCAAAGCGCAGTGCAGAAATGCGGCGCGTGGATCGTGCATGTACTGGCAAGGTGGCGCTGGGTGAAGCAGGAGGAAAAGCTGCAGGCCAAGCTGACCGCCATCCTGAATAATTACCATACGTCCAGCCGCCTGGCGCTGAGTCAGCCGGGACAGTTGCTTTTGCAAATGCTGCTGTCCGCGCTGCAAATGCTGTCCCTGATGGGCATTCCTGTGTGCGTGTATCACGCCTTTGGACAGACGGGCGTGACGGATGCGCAGCTGCTGGCGGTGGCGCTGATGCTGTTCGTCAGCGCAAGCTACACGCCCCTGCCCGGCGCGTCCGGGGCGCAGGAGGGCGGCTTCCTGCTGTATTATCAGGGCATTTTTGCAGGAGGCACCCTGCGGCTGGCGCTGCTGGTGTGGCGGTTCTTTACCTATTATCTCTATTTGCTGGTGGGCATTGCGGACACGATCGTCACGGCGATTCGCCGCAAGCATCACCCGGCAGAGCGGCTTGCGCCGACGTGCGAAACGAAGCTGGCGGAGGAAGAAATATGAAAAAGGAAATTCACGGCAATATCGAGGGCATTCGTCGAACGGTGCTGGATCAGATGAAGCTGCTGTACGATCTGGAGATCGACGCAGATGTGTTTCTGCCCCCGGAGCTGAGCCGCATTCTGGCGGCGTATACCGCAGCCATGAACCGGGAGATCGCGGTGTACATCACCCGGGATGGAGAGATCGTGGACGTCATGATCGGCACCCATCAGGATGTGGAGCTGACGGATTACCGCCTGCGCCGCAACAGCAGACGGTTGAGCTGCGTGCGCTGCATCCACACGCACCCCAGTGCCACGGGCTATCTCAGCGATGTGGACATCAGCGCCCTGCGTTCTTTCCGCTATGACGCGATGACCGCGGTGGCGGTGCGCAACGGACAGCCCCAGGAGGTGCAGACGGCCTTCCTGGGGGAAATGACCCACGGGGAGAACCAGGTGCTGCTGCTCGATCCCCTGCGCTATGACCGCATTCCGCAGCGCCGCTGGATGGAGCTGATCGAGGAAGCGGATCAGGCGGTGATGCGCGGCGAGGAGGTCGGCGCCCACAGCGAGACGGAGCGGGCGGTGCTGATGGGCATCGAAAGCGAGGAATCGCTGGAGGAGCTTCGCCGTTTGGCGGAGACCGCCGGGGCCGAGGTGGTGGCAGGCTATGTGCAGAAGCGCGACAAGCCCGACGGCGCGCTGTTTATCGGAAGGGGCCGTGCAGAGGAGCTTTCCCGGCAGTGCCAGGCGCTGGAAGCGGACATGTGCATCTTTGACGAGGAGCTGTCCGGCTTTCAGGTGCGCAATTTGGAGGAGCTGCTGCGGGTGAAGGTGGTGGACCGCACCATGCTGATCCTGGATATTTTCGCCCAGCGGGCCTCCAGCCGGGAGGGCAAATTACAGGTGGAGCTGGCGCAGCTGAATTATCAGTCCACGCGGCTGGTGGGCGAGGGCGTGGCCCTGTCCCGGCTGGCAGGCGGCATCGGCACCCGAGGCCCCGGTGAAAGCAAGCTGGAAATGAACCGCCGCCGCATTCGCGAGCGCATGACCGACCTGCGCCGGGAGCTGGCAGACATGGAGAAGCAGCGGGAGCTGCGCCGCAAGAGCCGCCAAAAGAGCGAGGTGCCGGTGGTGGCGCTGGTGGGCTACACCAACGCGGGCAAGTCCACGCTGCTCAATCGGCTGTCTGGCGCGGATGTATATGTGCAGGATCAGCTTTTCGCTACGCTGGACGCGGTGAGCCGCCGGGTGGAAACGCCCACGGGCATGCCCTTCCTGCTGGTGGACACGGTGGGCTTCATCCGCAAGCTGCCGCACAGCCTGGTCAGCGCCTTCCGCAGCACATTGGAGGAAGCGGCGCTGGCGGACGTGCTGGTGATCGTCTCGGACGGGGCCAGCCCTGATCTGTACGCGCAGCATCAGGTGGTGGAGGAGGTGCTGAGCGAGCTGGGGGCGACGGAACAGCCCCGTATCGAGGCGGTGAACAAGTGCGATCTGGGCGGCGGTGCAACGCTCCCCGGCGCGGTGATGATCTCCGCGCAAACGGGGGAGGGGCTGGACAAGCTGATGGAGGCCATTGCCGCGCAGCTTCAGCTGACCCACGCGCCCGTGACGCTGCTGATCCCCTTCAGCCGCTATGGGCTGCTCAGTCAGGTGCGTCCGCTGGGGCAGGTGCTGGAGGAAAAGCACACCGATACGGGAACGGAGTTGACCATGCTGCTGTCCAGCGCGGACAGGGAGCGGCTGCTGAGCCGCTACGGTGCGGAGTTGTTCGTCAGCCAACGGTAAACAAGGGAATCCGCAGCGATTGTTACAGGCTTTTTCTTGACACTGTAATAATTCTGTAATAGAATAGGACTGCAAAGAATCGCGCGCGCATTTGGCATAGAGTCCGCAAGCGGTGGAGGGTTGAAGATGAAAGAGACCTGGAAACGGTTGATCGCGCTGACGCTTTCGTTGGCGCTGATCCTGGCGCTGCTGCCCCTGAACGGGGAGGAGAGCGCCTATGCCGTAGGCTCCTATGGTCGGGTGACGAAGAACGGCACCCGTGTACGCAAGCAGCCGGACAGCTCCAATTACTGGTTCAAGCTGGATACGGGCTTCGTCTGCACGGTGCTGGGGACGGAGAACGAGGGCGGCTACACCTGGTATAAGGTGAAGACGCAGCACCCTGACCAGTCCAAGACGAATACCTATACGGGTTTCATTCGCGGCGACTGCTTCGAGCCGCTGACCGAGGAGGAAGCGCAGGCATGGGAGGCAAATCCCGTGCAGCCTACCTGGGCCACGTCTGCCCCGACCTCTGCGGCGACGGCAACGGCTACTGCCACCGTCACTGCGTCGGATGCGGCGGGAGCAAAGGACGATACTACGCCCACGCCTACCCCGACCCCTGCGGCGGGCGGAAGCCTGGGCATGGGCCGCATTACGGCCAGCGGCGTGAACTTCCGCCAGACGGAGGGTGGCCCCGTGTATGAAAAGCTGGACCGCGACACGCTGGTGGAGGTGCTGTCTGTCCCCAGCGTCATCGACACGGCACACTGGTATCAGGTGCGCTATAACGGGCGCGTGGGCTATATTCAGGCGCCGTTCCTGCAAGTGCTGGGGACGAGCGTGACGGCTACGCCTACCCCCGGGCAGACGGCCCCTGCCACCGGCGGATACATCAAGCTGGTGAAGTCCTCTGCCAACCTGCGCGACGGCGCGGGCGGCAAGGTGAAGGCTCAGTGGGAAAAGACCGGCGAGGTGCGTCCTATTGCGGGCGCGACGGTGAAAAAGAGAGGCTATACCTGGTATCCCATTTCGAATAACGGCGTGATCCTCTTTGTGCGCGGCGACTGCGTGGAGGTTGTTTCCTCCATGGAGACAAACACCGCGTCCACGGCGACGGCAACGCCTACTCCGGCGGCAGCGACGGCGGCTCCCTCCGGCTATGTCCGCATGACGAAGGCCAATGTAAATCTGCGCCTGATGCCTGCGGGGGATACCTTCAAGCAACTGGCGAAGAACAGCGTCTATGCCTACCTTAATGTGGTGAATCAGGATGGCTACGCCTGGTATTATGTGCAAGTGAACAACACGCGCGGCTATGTGCGCGGCGATTGTGTGCAGCTTTGCGACCAGAACGGCAATGACGTGACGGTGACTGCTGCGCCCACGAATACCACCAGCACGGTAACGGCAACACCCACTGCCGCGCCCAGCGCGAACGGCTATATCCGTTTGATCGAGGACAAGGTGAATCTGCGGGTAAAGCCCGCGGGAAAGACCCAGGAGCAGCTGCCCATGGGCCTGATCCTGGCGCTGACGGGTTCGCCGGTGCGCTCAGGCAATTACACCTGGTACCCCGTGAAGGCCCCCTCGGGACGGACGGGCTACCTGCGCAGCGACTGTGTGATGGAGTGCGACAAGGACGGCAACGCCAGCGGCACCACAACGCCTACGCCTGCGCCTGGCGGGGCGACTGCGGCTCCCACGGCTTCCACCTACGGCTATGCCATGGTGACCAAGCCCAGCACTAACCTGCGCAAAACGGCGGGCGGCGCAAGCCTGGGTACGGTGGGCAAGGATACCGTGTGGCCCATGACGGGTACGGCGGTGACTACCGGCGGCTATACCTGGTATCCCATCAATGCAAACGGCAAGCTGGGTTATGTGCGCGGCGACTGCTCCTTCAAGCTGTCGGCAACGCAGGAGGCCAGCTATCTGGCGGGCAACGGCGTTCCCAAGGAGGACACGCCCACCACTGCGCCGACAACGAATTCGACCTACCTCATCACGGTGATGAATAAGGTGAACCTGCGCGCCTCCGCTTCGAAGGATGCACAGGCCCCCTACAACGTGGCGCTGGGAACGGTCATGGCCTACAACACCAAGCAGACCGTGGGCGGCAGCGTCTGGTACCGCGTGGTGTACAGCAACAGCGAGGTGTGGGTGCTGGGCAGCTGCGTGCGTGTGATGACGCAGGCGGAATATGAGGCCTGGCTGGCAACGCAGCCCGCCGTAACGCCCCAGCCTGAGGTCATCGTGGGCTATGTCAAGACCACCAGCGACGGCGTGAACCTGCGCGCAACGGCAAACGGCGCTAAGATCCTCGGACGGCTGAATAAGGGCCAGGTATTCTCCTACAGCGCGGCGCCTACCGTGCTGAAGGGCTACAACTGGTACTATGTGAAGACCAGCCTGGGCGCGGGCTATGTGCGCGGCGACTGCGTGGAGGAATGCAAGCAGGATGGCAGCGCGCTGCCGACCCCGACCCCCGGCCCGACCACCAGCACGCCCAACTCCGGACAGGAGGCCAGCTACAAGACCTTGAAGCTCGGCTCCAAGGGTACGGCGGTCAAGGCCATGGTGGCAGAACTGAAGAACCAGGGCTATTATACGGGCGCGATCACCAATTCCTTCACCTCTGCGGTGAAGACGGCGGTGGAGAGCTTCCAGCGGGCTAAGGGCTTGCAGGTGGACGGTATCGCAGGCCCCAACACGCTGCATAAGCTGTTCGGTACTGTGCCGATCGGACAGGGCGACGCAAACAACCTGACCATGACGCTCTACCCGGCGGAGAAGATCGACTGGTTCACCGGCGGCATTCAGCAGCTGTGGCCCAAGGGCGCGAACTACAAGATCTACGACGTGAAGACAGGTATCGTCTGGTGGGCGCACCGCTGGAGCGGCGGCAGCCACGTTGACGCGGAGCCGCTGACAGCGGCAGATACGGCGCGGCTGTGCAAGATGTACGGCGTGACCAGCGCGGATCAGATCGCCAGCAAGAACCTGTGGCAGCGTCGGCCCAGCCTGGTGACCATTGGTACACGCACCTTTGCCTGCTCGTTGTATGGTGTGCCGCACAACTATCCGGAAGGCGATACGATCTCCAACAACAACTTCAAGGGTCAGCTGTGCATCCACTTTACCAACAGTAAGACGCACAACAGCAACAACGTGGATACCTATCACCAGCAGGCGATCGACTACGCTTACAACAACGCCCCGAACGGGCATAAGTAATTCCATACAGCGCAGGGGAGACGGCTTTCGTGCCGTCTTCTCTTGCGTTTTGGGGGAGAACAGGGGCTTGACGCGGGGGAGGAGGGCATGATATGCTCCGGGGGAGCGGCGGGGAGAGTATCCTCCTGCCGCCCACGAGGGCAGCTGTCCTCCTTCTGCGGAAGGCGGCAAGAGCGGGGGTTTCGGGCTGCTGCTTCGCAGGGCGCTTGTGTCGCATGAACCAGTCATGCTGGGGAAAGCGTCCCCCTTGATAATTATTTATATGGTCTTCGGGAGGGAGCGCGAGGGAGGTGCTTCTGGCACAGAAGCAGCCTCCCTCGCATCGGAGGTACCTTATGCTTCGGAAAGCGTATACGCCGGTTCGGCTGTTTGTGGAGAGCTTGCTGTATTTGGCGGCGGGGGTGTGGCTGTTTGCGCGCCCACAGACCAGCTTGACGTGGCTGGTGGAAGTGAGCCGCTGGCTGCTGGCGGGGGGTGCGGTGTTCGTGCTGGCGGAGGGGCTGCTGCACGGGCGAGAGAAACGCGCGGACTTTGCCAAGGCGGGATTGCTGGGCGCGGGGGCAGCGGCACTCTTTTGGTGGCCTGCGGCGGCGGGCGCGTCCGTGTCGGTGATCTTTGGCGCGTGGGTGACGCTGAACGCCCTGTGCAAGCTCGTGTATGGCTTGCAGCTGCTGCATGACGGACAGCGAGGGTGGCTGAGCAACTTCATCATGTGCGGCGTGCAGGCGGCGTTTGCCGTGGGGCTGTTCGTTCAGCCTGTGGCAGGGATGCTGTCGCTGACGGCGCTGCTGGGACTGTACTGCATCGTGTATGGACTGTTCGCACTGGGAGACGCTTTTCGGGAGCTGCTGTCAACGGACGTGAAGGGGCGGCGCATTCGTCAGAGGATCCGCATTGCACCGCCGATTTTGCTGACGGCGCTGCTGCCCAAGTGGCTGCTGCGCATGCTCGATGATCCCAGCGAGAAGGAGGAAACTGCCCGCTGGACACGCCGGGAAACCAACGACGCGCAGGCCACGGCGGATATGGAAATTTTCTTCCACCTTTCCAAGGATACCGCCATGGGCTTCGGGCATGTGGACATTGCGCTGGGGGATACCGTGTATGCTTACGGCTGCTATGACAGCGGCAGCAACCGTCTGTTCGGCATGATCTCGGACGGAGTGCTGGTGACGGCGGATCGGGCGCGGTATGTGCCGTATTGCCTGGAGCATGAGCGAAAGAAGCTCATCGGTTTCGGTGTAAGCCTGGATAAAGTCCAGCGGGCGCGGGTGCGGCAGGCGGCGGAGCATTTCATGGCGGGAAGCGTGCTGTGGACCCCGGCGGCGGGCAGTGAACAGGACGGCTTTGCACAGGCCACGGGGGCGCGCTTTCATAAGCTGACCCGTGGGCCGTTCAAAACGTATAACGTGGCGAAAACAAACTGCGTGGCGCTGGCGGACCTCCTGTGCGGCGCATCGGGACTGGATCTGATGAACACCCAGGGCATTGTTACGCCGGGGACGTATTTCACGTTTATCGATCGGCAATTCCGCAGAAAAAACAGCATCGTCATCAGCCGCACCGTGTATCGGTGAACGGGACATAAAAAGACCTGCCTGTGGGAAAACTGGTGCCGGGAGGTGGCACCATGCACAAGCATGCAACTGCCTGGGGAATGCTCCTCGGGCTTCTTTTTGTGGCGGCGATCATCTATGCACAGCCGCTCAACTGGGCGGAAGCCTACACAGCGGTGATCCGCGGCGGAACGGCGGAGGATGCGCAGCTTGCTCTTTGCGCGGCGGGCATGCTGCCGGTGGGGGCGTTTTTGGCAGCGCTGCCGGGACGCATTCGGCGGTGGCGCAGGAAAGAGAAGCGTCCGTCCCTGCACTGGCAGGACTATGTAAAGGGGGCGGTGGGCGGCTTTCTGATGCTGCTGGGCGCGGGCATGGCAGGAGGCGGCATGGCGTTTCATGGCTTTGGCGGCGCGGCGGCAAGCGCGCTCAGCGGCTGGGCGGCACTGGCGGTGATTGCGCTGTGCGCCTGGGGCGTGGCGGCATTGACGGCAAGGGGGGAGAAGGCATGAAGGTGTGGCTCATGGGCGGTGGTCTGGGGCTGCTGCTGGGCTGGACGCTCCAGCGGACAGGACTGACGGAGCATGCGGCAGGCCTGCTGCGCCTGAAGCGCCCCATGCAGGGACGGACGACCGTGGTGGCGCTGGGCTGGGCCATGCTGCTGGTGGCGGGTCTGGGATGGCTGGCGGTGCTGGACGTGGATCATTTGCAGATCCTGCAGTTGACAGGCGGGACGCTGGCGGGGGCGGTGCTGCTGGGCGTTGGCCTGGGCATAAGCGGCTATACGCCGGGAACGGCGCTGGCGGCGGTGGGCGGGGGAGCCTTGCTGCCTGCGGTGTGTACGATGGCGGGGGGCTTGCTGGGCGCATGGTGCTGGCAGGCCCTCGGGGAAAAGCTACAGGCGGTGAACGGGCTTTTCACGCCCGTGGAGGGGACACTGTTTCGCACCACGCTGACCGCACCCTATCTGCTGCCGGGCGGATTCTGGCTGCATGGCGCGGCGGGGCTGGTGGTGCTGGGTGTTGGACTGTGCATCGGGCGGGGACGGCGAAGCCCCGCAGTGGAAACAGTTCCGGTGCAGGAGGTGCGCCCACCCGTCCCGGAGACGCCGCCTACCCCAGAGGAGGTCGCTGCCGAAACGGTGGTGGCAGCCCTGCCCCAGGAGGAGCCGCTGACGGTAGACACCAGCGAACCGACCCTCGCGGAAACGGAGAAGCAAGCTGCGGCGGAAGAAGCGGCGGAAACCGCGCAGGAAGAACCCACGCCAGATGCGGAAACGGCGCTGTCCCCGGCGGAACGGCTGCTGGCGGGCAAAACACCCGTGGGGTCGGAAGCATTGCCTGCGGCAGAGCCGACCCCGCTGATCCATCCGGCAGCGGATACGGAGAAAAAACGCCCGGACGATTGACGCTGCACCGGGAACGTGGTATGCTTGCCATACACGGAAAGCAACGCACAGATGAGGAGGCGGCCCATGTCGCAGAAAAGGGAGCAAACCACCCGGCAGCGGATGTCCGCCTGCATGACGGTGGCGGCGGTGGCTGCGCTGGCGGTGTTTCCGCTGCTGAACGACGGCACCTACAGCCACATTACCCGCACAAAGTGGTATGGTGCGCTGGGGCTGGCGGGGCTGTGCGTGCTGTGTGCGCTGGCGGCGGTGCTGATCGCCCTGCTTCGGCGGGATGGGAGGCAGGTGCGCTGGCATCCCGTGTGCCTGCTGGGCGTGGCCTATGTGGCCTGGGTGGGCGTTTCAGCGTGGCTTGGCCCCATGGGGCATCGGCTGAACAGCCAGGGCCAATGGGTCTGGTGGATGGGCGCGACACGCTATGAGGGGCTGGCGGCAAAGCTGGTCTATCTGGCAGTGTTCCTGTCCATGGCGCTGGCGCCTGTCAAAAAGCGGGTGACGTTGGGCTGCATGGCGGCTGCGCTGGCGATCTTTGTGGGCATTGCGGCGCTGCAATATGCGGGCGAAAACCCGCTGGGGCTTTTTCCCGGCGGACGAAGCGTCCGCACGAATTATGAGTTTCAGAGTACCATCGGCAACATCGACATGGTAAGCGGCTACCTGAGCCTGGTCACGCCCATGCTGCTGGTGGGCTTTGTGCTGCTGCGCGGCCCGTTGCGCTATGGGCTGCTGCTGGCGGGTATGCTGGGCATGCTGCTGACGCTGTGCATGGAGGTGCAGAGCGGGCTGATTGTGCTGGCGGCGCTTCTGCTTTGGACGGCGGGCTATGGGCTGTGCCACCCGTCGCGGCGGCGCAGCTGCCTGTGGGTGCTGGCGCTGGCGGCGCTGTGCATGGCCCTGCGCAAGGGCTTGCAGCTGCCATGGCTGGACGGCTCGGAGGACGTGACCCTGCAGTGGAGCGGCACGGTGCTGCGCCTGCTGTGCGTGGCGGTGCTGCTGGCAACCTCGGCGGAGACCTGGGGGCGCACGACGCGCTTTGCGCTGCGGCCTGCGGCTTTAGCCGCATTGCTTGCTGCGGCGGCGCTGGCGGGGTGCGTTTATCTTGCTTGCACGGAGCTGCCGGAAAGCAAGGGCGGGCTGTATGAGCTGAGTGAGCTTCTGCACGGACGGGCGCAGGACAGCTTCGGCTCTTATCGGCTGGGAACGTGGCGGCTGGCGCTGCGCATGGCAGCGGAGCATCCCTGGGTGGGGACGGGGCCGAATACCTTCGTCTATGCCATGCAGGAGCAGCTGGCCCAAGCGGGGCTGAGCTTCCCGGAAACCTTTGACAGCGCCCACAACGGCTATATCACGATGCTGGCGGAAAACGGCATTCCGGCGCTCCTGCTGTATGTGGGGCTGCTGGGGACGGCTGTTTTCTGGGGCATACGTGCGGCAAGGCGGCAGCCGTGGCTGTGGATGACGACGCTGGCGCTTGTCTGTTATGCCGTGCAGGATTTTTTCAGCTTTAGTATCTGCTTGGTTGCGCCCATGTTCTGGGCGGTGCTGGGCATGCATATGGCGGCATGGAACGCCATGCGGAATACACGGAAGACAGGAGGAGAAAGACAATGCTGATTCAGCATGCAAACGCTTATTGTGAGGGTTCCTTTGTGCAGGACGTGGACGTGCGCGTGAAGGACGGCGCGGTGGAGGACGTGGGCCGTTTGACGGCGCTTCCCGGCGAGGAGACGGTGGACGCGGCAGGCAAGTATCTGCTGCCCGGCTTTGTGGATGTACACATCCATGCCTTTCAGGGACATGACACCATGTTCGGGGAGGATGCGGTGCGGCAGATGAGCAGCGGACTGGCGAAGCTGGGCGTGGCGGCGTTCCTGCCCACCACCATGAGCGCATCCATTGAAGATACGCGCAAGGCGGTGGCGGGCATCCGCGCGGTGATGGAGCATCCCGTGGCGGGGGGCAGCCGGGTGCTGGGCGCGCACATGGAAGCGCCCTTCCTGGCGGAAAGCAAGTGCGGCGCGCAACTGAAGGAATACTTCCTGGATCCCAGCATGGACGCGCTGGAGCAGATGGCGGATGGTCATGTGGACACGGTGCGCATCATCACCATGGCCCCGGAGCGCAGCGGGTCGGAGGCATTCATCCGCGCGGCATCGGCGCAGGGCGTGACGGTGTCCCTCGGACATACGGCGGCGACCTGTGAGCAGGCGCATCAGGCGGCGGACTGGGGCGCGACCCATGTGACGCACACCTTCAACGCACAGCCTCCGCTGCACCATCGGGAGCCGGGCGTACCCGGCGCGGCGCTGACGGATGATCGGATGTACGCCGAGATGATCTGCGATGGCATTCACCTGCATCCGGATGTGATTCGACTGATTGTGCGGGCCAAGGGCGCGGACAAGGCCGTGATGATCACCGACGCGATGGAGGCGGCTGGCATGCCCGATGGCAAATACGCACTGGGCGGACAGGACGTCTATGTGAAGAACGGCGCGGCGCGGCTGGAAAACGGCGTGCTTGCCGGGTCCATCCTGACCATGCCGGTAGCGCTGCACAACATGATCCATCGCTTTGGCATTGCGCCGGAGCAGGCGGTGCGCATGTGTACGCTGACCCCGGCGGAGTCCATCGGTGAAAAGCTGGCGGGCCGCATTCTGCCCGGCAGTCCCGCGCCCCTGACGCTGTGGAGCGCAGCGTGGGAAATGGAGCAGGTGCTGGCCTAAGCATAGCACGGTTCAAAAGCTATGGAATAGAACCATGCGGAGGGGGCAAAATCAGCCCTCTCCGTGTTTTTTATGGATTGCTTTTCCACGGTGCATCTGCTATACTGGAAAGCAGGAACACGAAGGAGGAAGATACGGTGGCGGAAGCGGGCGTAACGAAAAAGGTGCTGGCCTATGCCCTGAAAAGCCTGATGGCAACACGCCCGCTGAGCAAGATCACCGTGGGCGATATTTGCGAGGCCTGCGATATGAATCGCAAGAGCTTCTATTATCACTTCCAGGATAAATATGATCTGGTCAACTGGATCTTCTATACAGAATTTTTCGACGAGTTTCATGTGGAGAACACCTCCTCGGCGGACGCGCTGCTGCGGCTGTGCGAGTTTTTTGAAAAGAACCGGGAGTTTTACCGCAATGCGCTGAAGCAGCAGGGGCAGAACTCCTTCTATGAATACTTGGGCGAGGTCATTGCGCCGGTGATCTCCAATCGACTGATGTCGTATTTTTCCCGGGATGCGTATCGGGAATTTTACACGGAAATGATCATGTACACCTATCGGGATGCGATCGTCCGCTGGGTGATGGACGGCTGCAAGATCCCTGCAAAAACCTTTGTGCGGCTGATGTACAACGCGGCAAGCATTATGGGAAAGCTGCCCCCGCCGGAGAGCTGAACATGCGGCGGGCTTTTTTTCGCGAACGCGGGATGGAAAGATAATGCAGGCCCGTTTCATAGGTACATGGAGGACGAAAGAGCCCCAAGGTAAAGGAGAGATGAGCGATGTTCCGATCCGCAGGACGCAGGCGTTTGCTGGCATGGATCCTGACGCTGCTTTTGCTGCTTCCGGGACTTCCCGCGAAGGCGGCGGCGCTGGGCTTCGGCGTGGTGACCAACGACAGCTATATCAACCTGCGCAGTCAGCCGACCCAATACAGCACGCGGCTAGGCTCCTACACCAAGGATACCTGGATCGAGATCACAGGGGAAAGCGGCAACTGGTATGCCGTGAGCTGCCCGGACGGCAAGACCGGCTGGATGAGCAAGAACTTTCTGACCCAAAGCACGGATGTGGTGCGCACGGTGGGCATTGTGACCAACCCGCGCACGAAGGGGTACCTGAATCTGCGCCAGTCGCCCAGCTACAACGCCCGGGTGCTGGACTACTACTATAACGGTGTTCCCTGCACGCTGCTGGGGCTGAGCAACGGCTGGTATCAGGTGCGGGTGAACGGCACGGCGGGCTATTTCCGGCAGGAATATCTCAGGACGGAAAGCCTGGTGGCAAGCGACAGCGTAGCAACGGTGAAAACGCCTAACAACACAGGATTGAACCTTCGTACAGGTCCCGGCATGAGCTACACCTCCATCAAGCAGTTCCGCGGCGGCACCTATGTGATGGTGCTGCAAAAGGGCAAGGACTGGTGGAAGGTTTCGGTGGACGGCTATGTGGGCTACATGAACGCTTCCTTCCTGAAGGATGGCATTCTGAAGCCGGATTTCTCCACCGGGGGAAGCACGGATAACAACACGGGGACGGGCTACGCCACGGTGAACAACCCGCGCTCCAATCAGGTGCTGAACCTGCGGGAAAGCGCCTCGACGACCAGCCGGGTGCTGGGCCAGTTTGGCAACGGGACCCGGGTGACGGTGCTGGGGCAGGGACTGGAATGGTGCAAGGTGCGGGTGAACAACACGGGCGAGGAGGGCTACATGATGAGCGATTATCTGGCCCTGCAAAACCTGCCTGCGGTGCCGACCATGACGGTGAATCACCCGAAGCGTTCCTATGTGAATCTGCGCAGCACACCCAGCCTGTCGGGCAACGTGGTGCTGACGCACATGCCCCACGGCGCGACGGTGACGGTGCTGACGCCCGGGGATACCTGGGTGAAGGTGCGCTATAACGGCTATACGGGTTATGCGTCAAAATATTTCCTGAACTGACAGCAAAACGGACGGTAGGGGCAGAGACACCCACCGTCTGCTTTTTTGAAGGGAGACGAGCAGATGAAACGATTTGCGGCGATGCTGCTGGCACTGTGCCTGCCGCTGAGCGCCTGTGCGGAGATCGTCGGCATAACGCCCGATGGGGATTACATCCATCGGATGGAAGCGAAAAACGGACAAAGCCTGTACTTCACTGGCATGGACGAGGAGCCTTCGCTTCAATATGCGGATGTGAACTTCGATGGGGCAGAGGATGCAGTTGTGCTGACGACCCGGGGCGCAAGCAACTTCGTGTATCAGCTTTTTCTGTGGGACGGGACGCAGTATGTCAACAGCGGGCTGGCAGTGGTGAATTATACCCTGCACCCGGAGCAAAAGCTGCTGGAAAGCGATGCAAACGACGGCTGGGCGGTGCGTACCAGGAAGCTCTACCGATTTGAGGACGGCAAGCCTGTGCTGGTGCGGATTGCGTCCTCTGCGGAAAAGACGGAAGTGACCTTCACGGAGGACGGCTGGGAGCAATACACCTCCAACACCACGGTGACGTTCAGCGTAGAGGTGGTGGAGGACGGCAACACCAAGCGCATTTGGGAGCAGGACGTGGCGCTGGCGGATGAAACAGCTTACAACGAAGCAGAAAAAACGCAGCAGCAGCTTCTGTGGCAGGGGCTGTGAGCAGCGAAGGAGGAGATACGCATGGCATGGTGGGGTTGGCTTCTGATCGTCTTGGTGATCTTGCTGGCAGCGGCAGTATATGGCGCGTTTAGGGTAGCGGAGGTGCGGGCTAAGCCGAGAACACCCCAAAACCTGGAGGAGGATCGCACCTGGGGCCCCTTCACCGAGCAGGTGAAGGCGGCGCAGGCCAGGGTGACAGCCATGCCCCGGGAGGATGTGGAGATGACCTCCTATGACGGGCTGAAGCTGCGGGGGTCTTTTTATCCCTGCGAAAATGCCCGGGGAACGGTGGTGCTGATGCACGGCTTCCGCAGCACAGGCCTGCAGGACTTCGGCACACAGCTGCCGTTTTATGCCAGCCTGGGGCTGAACATTCTTCTGCCGGATCAGCGCTCTCACGGACGAAGCGAGGGACGCTACATTTGCTATGGCGTGAAGGAGCGCCGGGACTGTTTGGACTGGCTGCACTGGGTCAACCAGCGCGAGAGCGCGGATAAGCCGCTGCTGCTGGGCGGAATTTCCATGGGCGGCGCAACGGTGCTGATGACGCTGGGACTGGATACGCCTGCCAATTTGAAGGGCTGCGTTGCAGACTGCGCCTATACCTCGCCCTGGGAGATTTTGCGGCATGTGGGGCAAGGCCGGTATCATGCCCCTGTGGAGCCGCTGCTGTACCTGTGCGATGGTGTGAGCCGACTGGCCGCAGGCTGGGGCTATAAGGAAGCCAGCCCGGTGGAAGCGGTGAAGCATGCAAAGGTGCCAGTGCTGTTCATTCACGGCGGTGCGGACGATTTTGTACCGACGGAGATGAGCCAGGTGAACTATGACGCCTGCGTCAGTGAAAAGAAGCTGGTCATTGTGCCGGGAGCCAAGCATGCGACAAGCTATTTGACGGATACAGAGAGGTATGAGCGTGAGGTTCGGGCGTTTGTGGAACGGGTGATGGGAGGAAAAAAGGCGTAAGGATGTTTTGAGCGAGGGGGATGGAACCTCTCCGCCCCTTCGGGACACCTCCCCTTCCAGGGGCGGCTTTGACGCTGGCGCGGGATGCGGCTTGGCTGCATTCTTGCTTTATATATGAAAATTTTCTATGTAATAGCATTCAGCTTTTTCAACCTTCACAAACAGATCAAGACCTTTTAGCTGCGGCGCAGGGGGAGCATTTCGCCCTGCGCTAAAAAGATTGCGCTTTTTGCGGAAATGACGTATAATGAGACGTTGTAAAAGCATAGGAGGGTGACAGTATGGATTGGGTTGAGGTCAAGGTTCACACGACCACCGCGGGCGCTGATCTGGTGTCGGAGCAGCTGATGCAGGAGGGCGCAACGGGTACCATGGTGGAGGATCGGGCGGATGTGCCGGATCCCGCAAAGCCCAATGGCTTCTGGGAAATGATCGACCCTGACCTGATCGAGAAGATGCCCGAGGACGTGGTGGTGCATGCGTGGTTTGAACCGGATCATCGCTACGCGGATCGCATGCATGCGCTGAAGGAACGGCTGAACGAGTGGAGCCGCATGGAGCTGGGCTTCGACCTGGGCAGTCTTGCCATTGAAACGCAGGACGTGAAGGAAGAGGACTGGGCCGAGGTGTGGAAGCGCTTCTATAAGCCCTTCCGCGCGGGCAAAAGCCTGGTTGTTAAGCCTACCTGGGAAAAGTATGACGCACAGCCCAGCGATAAGATCATCGAGATCGACCCCGGCATGGCGTTCGGATCGGGAACGCATGAGACGACCTCCATGTGTCTGGGCTTTTTGGAGGACTATTTGAAGCCTGATGCGCGGGTCATCGACGTGGGTACGGGCAGCGGCATTCTTGCCATCGGTGCGGCGCTGCTGGGTGCGAAGGACGTGCTGGCGATCGACATTGACCCTGTGGCGGTGAAGGTCGCGGCGGAAAACGTGGCGCATAACAAGCTGGAAGAAAAGGTCACCTGTGTGCAGGGCAATCTGCTGGATCAGCAGAGCGAGGTGTGCGACCTGTGCGTGGCGAATATTATCGCGGATGTGATCTGCGGGTTTGCCGCGCCGCTGAAGGCGCATATCGCTCCTGGCGGACTGTTCATTTGCTCCGGCATTATTCGTGAGCGGGAGCAGGACGTGCTGGATGCGCTGAAGGCTGCTGGCTATGAGCTGGTGGAGGAGCGCAAAAAGGGCGAATGGGTGGCCATGATCAGCAGGAGGCCTGCCTGATGCACCGCTTTTTTGTGGATGATGCAGGCTTTCAGGGAGAGACGGCCTTTCTGGAGGAAAGCGATGCGCGGCATGCCATGCGGGTGCTGCGGCTGGTTCCCGGCGAGGCGGTCGCATTGATGGATGGCTCCCGGCGCTTCCTGGGGGAGATCGTTTCCCTGAGCGAGGAGGGGGTGCAGTGCCGACTGGTGCGGGAGCTGCCCTCCACGGAAGCAGGCTTGCAGATCACGCTGTTTCAGGGACTGCCCAAGGCGGAGAAGATGGAGCTGATCGTGCAGAAGCTGACAGAGCTGGGTGCGGTAGAGGTCGTTCCCGTGGCGATGCAGCGCTGCGTGGTACGCCTGACGGGCAAGGATAGCGAGAAAAAGCGGGAGCGTTGGCAGAAGATCGCCCGGGAAGCCATGAAGCAGTCGGGCCGCACAAGAGAATTGACAGTGGCTGCGCCTGTGAGCTTACGGGAGATGCTGGCGCGTTTGACAGACTATGACGCAGCGCTGGTGCCATGGGAGGATGCGCGTGGCTACGGCCCCCGGCGGTTCAGCATGGAACACCCGCAGGCAAGGCGCGTGGCGCTGGTGGTCGGCCCGGAGGGCGGCATGAGCGCCGAGGAGGTGCAGGCCATGGAGGCTGTCGGCGCACGGCAGATCACCCTGGGGCCGCGCATTCTGCGCACGGAAACGGCGGGGCTTGCGGCAACTGCGGCGCTGCTGGCGCTGTATGGCGACATGGACACGGAAATTTGACAAGAACGAGGGAAGACATTGCAGACGGTTGCTTTTCACACGCTGGGCTGTAAGGTGAACCAGTACGATACCCAGGCCATGCTGGAAAAATTCAAGGCGGCGGGATATACGGTGGTTCCCTTTGACGGCCCGGCAGACGTTTATGTATTGAACACCTGCACCGTGACGGGTACGGGGGACAAGAAGTCCATGCAGCTGACCCGGCGGCTGCGGCGGCAAAGCCCCAACAGCGAGCTGGTGCTGTGCGGCTGTCTGGCGCAGCGTATGGGCGCAGAGCTGCTGAACACGGGCGCGAGGCTGATTCTGGGAACCCAGCGCCGCGGTGAGGTGGTGGAACTGCTGGAAAAGGCCGTGCGGGAAGGAACGCAGATCTGCGCGGTGGAGACGCTGACCCAGGCGCCCTTTGAGTGCCTGAACGTCACCGAGCAGGAGGAGCATACCCGCGCCATTCTGAAAATTCAAGAGGGCTGCAACAACCACTGCACCTACTGCATCATTCCCAGTGTGCGGGGGCCGATCCGCTCCCGTCCGCTGGCGGAGATCCGCAGCGAGGCGGAGCGGCTGGCAGCAGCCGGCTTCAGCGAGCTGGTGCTGACGGGCATTCACCTGTCCAGCTATGGCAAGGACACAGGCGGCAGAGAGACGCTGCTGGACGCGATCGCACAGGTGCAGGCGGCGGAGGGCGTTCGGCGCATTCGGCTGGGCAGCCTGGAGCCGACCATTGCCACGGCGGAATTTGCGGCGCGGCTGAAGGAAATGGACAAGGTTTGTCCTCAGTTCCATCTGGCGCTGCAAAGCGGCTCGGACACGGTGCTGGCGCGGATGGCGCGGCGCTATAACACGCGGATGTACCTGACAGGCGTGGAGAACCTGCGCCGGGAGTTCCCGGAGGCGGCGTTCACCACGGACATTTTGACGGGCTTTCCCGGCGAGACTGAGGAGGAATATCAGCAGACCCGTGCCATGATCGAACGGGTGGGCTTTGCGAAGATCCATGTCTTTCCCTACTCCCAGCGGGCGGGGACGAAGGCGGCGCAGATGCCCGGTCAGCTGACCAACGCCCTGAAGGAGCAGCGCGCCCGGGAACTGATCGCCCTGGGGGACGCGGTGGGCCGGAAATACCGGGAGCGGTTCCTGCATCGGACGGTGGAGGTGCTGCTGGAGGAGCAGGACGCAAGCGGCTGCTGGGTCGGCTATACGCCCGAATACCTGCGGGTGGAAGTGGCGGAGACGGCGGGCGCACAGGGCCAGTATCGGCAGGTGCGCATCAGCGAGGTCACGGACGACGGGCTGCGCGGCTTGTGCGAATAAAAAATTTTCGGCGCATGCAGGGAAATGCATGCATCAAACGTTGTGATGAACGGAAAGGAAGCTGAGCAAGATGGAAGACTGCCTGTTTTGTAGGATCATTCGGGGAGAGATCCCGTCCACGAAGGTCTATGAGGACGATACGGTGTACGCATTCCGCGACATCAACCCGCAGGCCCCCGCGCATGTGCTGGTGATCCCCAAGAAGCATGTGGCCTCGCTGGCGGAGGCGGAAAAGCTGACAGACGGCGAGCTGGCGGCCTGCCTGCGGGCCTGCGAAAGGATCGCGGCGCAGGAGGGGCTGACGGAGAAGGGCTTCCGCGTGGTGTCCAACTGCGGCGACGACGCCTGCCAGTCGGTGCATCACCTGCACTTCCATGTGCTGGGCGGACGGGCGATGCAGGATCAGATGGCCTGAGACGGCAAGGTTTTGCAGGCCTACCCGAAAAAACTTTTGAAAAAATGGGATTTAGCTGTTGACGGATAGGCATAAAGGCGATATAATGACAATACGGTTCGCCATCCGTCCGTCTAGCCGGCTGATGTCAAGGCGAGATGAGCGAGGGGAGGGATAACAGTGTCCGAGGTACGTATTCGTGAGAACGAATCCCTGGAGAGCGCGCTGAAGCGGTTTAAGCGGCAATGCGCTCGTGCCGGCGTTTTGGCTGAGGTTCGCAAGCGTGAGCATTACGAGAAGCCCAGCGTGAAACGCAAGAAGAAGGCAGAGGCTGCACGTAAGCGTAAGTACTGATTTTTCGAAGATGTGCCCTTTCCCGTGCATGTTGCGGGAAGGGGCCTTTTCATATAATAACTGTTAATACAAGTCAGTCTGCCATTATTTTCAATACAGCCGCATTTGCGGGCAATTGTACTGCAAAATGAAAAATATTTTTAAGATACATCTTGCGTACAAGCCTACGTTTTGTTATACTATTTATATCAATGATGAGAAGAGGATGTCATGCAATATGCTTTTCAGCTAATGCCCCACCCGAACGTTCGCTATCAGGCTGCGCTGGCAAAGCTTGGAAAAGCGGAGCTCGTGCGTAT
>CAKTYE010000013.1 GCA_934631985.1 uncultured Clostridia bacterium
ATCAAGAAATCTGCAAGCAGCAGATGGCGAAAAAGGCATTGCCAACGCTGCCGACGAATTGTGCGGCGTTGCCTTAAACCCAACTTGAAGTCAATAGGCAAGTGAAACTTTTCATTTGCAGTCAGCTCAAGGTGATGCTTTCCATGCAGGTATGCGTCATAAAGCAGCTGCGATAGCGCTTGCGCAGCACCCCTTCTGCGCTGCGGGCCTTCTGGGCGCTGGCAAACAGCCCAAACACTGCCGACCCGCTGCCGGTCATCCAGGCTCCTGCCGCGCCCTGCGCCTTCAGCGCCGCAATGCCCTCGGCGATCTCCGGGCGAAGTTCCTCGCTGACCTGCTGCAGCACGTTACCCAGACTCCCGCAAAGGCTGCGCACATTCTTCTTTGCCAGGGCCTCCATGGCGGCGACAGTATCCGGGCGGCCCGTGCGATGCACCAGCGAAAAGCGGCTGAATACCTCCTTTGTGCTGAGTCCCGGGCAGGGCTGCAGCACCACCAGCCAGTAAAGCCCGCCGCAGGGCAGGGGCGTAAGCAACTCCCCCACACCCTGCGCCCGCTGCAAGCCACCCCGCAGGCAGAAGGGAACGTCCGCCCCCAGCCGCAGTCCCAGCGCTTCAAGCCCTGACTGGGACAGGCCAGTTCCCCACAAGCGGTTCAGGCCCACCAGTACGCCCGCCGCGTCCGCGCTGCCGCCGCCCATGCCGGCCCCTACAGGGATCTGCTTATGCAGATGAATGGTCGCGCCGCCCGCATAGCCTGTGGTCTCCCGCAAAAGCACCGCTGCGCGATAGGCCAGATTTTCCGGGCCGGGGCTGATACGCGGATAGCCGTCCACCGTCAGCGTCAGTCCTTCCGCGGGCTGAAGCGTCAATATGTCCGCCAGCTCGATGGGCTGCATCAGCATGTCCATCAGATGATACCCATCCTCCCGCTTGCCCACGATGTCCAGCGTCCAGTTGATCTTCGCCCTTGCAATGACCTGCATGCTTCCTCATCCTTTCTGACGCTTATCATAGCAGATTGCGCAGTCTGATGCAAGCCTCCGCCCTTCGGCAGGAATTTGGCTTTTTGCGTCGTATGTATAGAAATTGATTGTGTTTGTCCGCTTCCCGGCGGGCAGGAAAAGGAGTTACATCACCATGGCAAAGCAGATCAAAAAGCGCGCCGAGATCGACGCGCAGTGGAAATGGGATCTGACGCATATCTACCCCAGCGATGAGGCTTGGGAGACCGCGCTGCAGCAGATGGTGGCGCAGGTAGAGGCGTTCGCGGTCCGTCAGGGACATATTGCCGAGAACCCCAAGGGCGCGATCCGCGCGTTCTTCGCCATTCAGGAAAAGCTGAACCGGGTGTTCAGCTACGCCTTCCTGCGGCAGGAGACAGACAATGCCGACACAACGGCGCAGGGCATCAAGAGCAAGGCCATGGGCGCCATGGTCAAGTGCCAGACGATGCTGTCCTTCCTGGAGCCTGAGCTGCTGAGCCTGCCGGACGAGACGCTGGCGGACCTTCAGGCGGCCCCCGACATGACGGATTATTCCGAATATCTGCGCGGGCTGATCCGCAGCAAGCCCTACACCCTATCCCCGGCGGAGGAGCGTCTGCTGGCGATGATGGGCGAAATGGAGCAGGCTCCCGACAATATTTTCAGCATGCTGTCCTCGGTGGACATGACCTTCCCGGACGTGACCCTGCCCGATGGCAGCAAGCAGCCCCTGAGCGAAAGCACCCTGTCGAATTTCCTGCACCAGGATAACCAGGACGTGCGCCGTCAGGCCTGGGAGGGCATTATGTCCTCCTACGGCAAGTTCGGCTCCACCATCGCCGCCATCTATGGCGCAAGCGTGAAGAAGGATCAGTTCAATGCGGACGCGCGGCGCATGCCCTCTGCGGTGGAGGCCAGCCTGTTCCCCAATGAGATCCCGTTGAGCGTGTATGACAACCTGATCGCGGCGGTGAACGAATCCCTACCCGCGCTGACCGAATACCTCCACCTGCGCAAGGAGCGCATGGGGCTTTCGGAAATGCACATGTATGACCTGTACGCGCCCATGGTGGAGGATTTCAACATGGACGTGAGCTACCCCGAGGCGTTCCAGATGGTGCTGGATGCGGTGGCTCCCTTGGGCGAGGATTACGTCGCCAAGCTGAAGGAAGCCTACACCGGCGGCTGGATCGACGTGTATCCCAGCGTAAACAAGTCCAGCGGCGCGTTCTCCAGCGGCGAGCTGGCGGATGTGCATCCCTATGTGCTGCTGAACCAGACCGACGACCTGAACAGTGCTATGACGCTGGCGCATGAGCTGGGTCACGCCATGCACTCCTACATGAGCAACACCCACCAGCCCTTCCCCAAGGCGGATTACAGCCTGTTTGTGGCGGAGGTGGCCTCCACCTGCAACGAGGCGCTGATGCTCCGCAGCCTGCAAAAGAAGTTCACCGACCCCAAGGCGCAGGAGTTTCTGCTGGTGGACCTGCTGGAGAAGTTCCGCACCACGGTCTATCGTCAAACCATGTTTGCGGAGTTTGAGCGCATCAGTCACGACATGGCTGCCAAGGGCGTCCCGCTGACCAAGGACGCGCTGAGCGAAGCCTACTATGGCCTGAACAAGAAATACTACGGCGGCGGCGCTGTGGTGGATGAGCTGGTCGCCAACGAATGGATGCGCATCCCCCACTTCTACCGCGCGTTCTATGTGTTCGTGTATGCTACGGGCTTCTGCGCTGCCATGGCGCTGAGCCAGCGCATTCTCACCGAGGGCGAGACCGCCGTGGCGGACTACCGCAAGTTCCTGTCCGCAGGCTCCAGTGTGCCTCCCCTGGAGGCGCTGAAGCTGGCGGGCGTGGACATGTCCAGCCCCGAACCCGTGCGCAACGCCCTGAAGATCTTCAAGGAGACCCTCGATCAGCTTAAGGCGCTGAAAGCCTGACACAGAAGGAGGCCATTCACCATGATGAAGGGCTATGACCGTGACGAAGCACTGAAGTTTATTTTGGCGCGCATCAACCGCAAGGACCACCCCGAGCTTGCCGACCAGCTGGAAGCACTGATCGGTCAGGCCATTGACGCGGACATGAAGTACATGCACGAAAACGGCGTGCTGGACGAGAATGGCAATGCCGGCGACTGCTATTATGAGGATGATGAAGCCTTTGAGTACATGGTGGAAGCGCTGGTGGACGCCAATACGCTGACCCCGGAGCAGGCTGTGAAGGTGGCTTCCCTCATTGACGACTACATGGACGTGCAGCAGGCCTATCTGGAAAGCAAGGGCCTGGTGGACTGGGAATAACGCAAAAGCGGAGGGAGTGGAAACGCCATGCCTGCATGGAGCCTTGTTCTGACGGGACTTGCCGTACTCGCGCTGGGCGCAGTGCTTTTTCGTCTGCGCCGCGAGCAGCGCCGTCAGCGGGAGGCCGTGCGTCAGGTGCGCGAAAGCAAGCTCTATGCGCATGTCTTCCCGCTGCTGGTGCGCTGTCAGCATCAGCACATTGAGCAAGTGTCGCTGACGCGGGAGGCGCTGTACGTTCGCCTGTTTTCCCCTGCGGGACGGGTGCTGACCTACCACTTTGAGCAGCATGGCTTCCATCCCATTCCTACCGAGCGCATCTACCCCATGGCCCAGGCCATCGGCGTAGATTTGAAGGAGCTTTCCGACCCGCGCAAGTATGACTTCACGCCCCGGGAGCGCATTCACGCCAACGGCGAGCGCGAGGCCTACTACGAATACAACATTGTTACCTCCTACAAGGATGACGTTCAGCGCATGCTATACACGGGGCATGGCCGCGCAGGTGCGTGAATGCAGCAGGCATTCCACACGGAAAGGAATGCCTGCTTTTTAAGGAGGCTCTCCATGAGCGATCCCTTCATCACCCTGACCCCGGAAAATCTCGAAAGGGAGCAGCTTTGCTGCATCATCCGCAGTAAGCCGCATCCCGGTGTGGAAACCAAACGCACCTGGCTGGCAGACCGCCTGCGGGAGGGGCATGTGTTCCGCAAGCTGAACGCCAAGGAATGCGCCTTTATTGAGTATGCGCCGCTGGAAGCTGCCTGGGTTCCCGTGCTGGGGGAAAACTATCTTTACCTCTATTGCCTGTGGGTGCAGGGTGCGCCCAAGGGGCATGGCTATGGGCGGCAGCTGATGGAAAGCTGCCTGGCGGATGCGCATGCGCAGGGACGCTCCGGCGTATGTATGCTGGGCGCTGCGAAACAGAAAAATTGGCTTTCCGACCAGTCCTTTGCCAAAAAGTTTGGGTTTCAGCCGGTGGATACCACCGCGGACGGCTATGAGCTGCTGGCCCTGAGCTTTGACGGAACGCTCCCCCGCTTTGCCCCCAGCGCCAAGGCACAGGCCATTGAAAGCAAAGCCCTGACCGTCTACTATGACGACCAGTGTCCCTTCATTCCCCAGCGCATTGAAAAGCTCCGCGCTTACTGTATGGAGCATGCCATCCCGGCGGATTTCATCCATGTGACCTCCTGCGCCCAGGCCAAAGCGCTGCCCTGCGTGTTCAACAACTGGGCGGTATTTTATGGTGGAAAATTCATCACGGTAAATCAGCTGGACGGCGCGGCAGTTGCAAAGCTGCTTGCCAGAGAAGCGAGGTCTGCAACCTAAAAGTATCGCAGATTGATCCCATGCAAAAAGCAGCATCTCGGAGACTTGTGTAAGCTCCGGGATGCTGCTTCTTTATGCCGCTTACTTCAATGCCAGTCCATCATGGAACGCCTGTCCCACGCACTCCCCCAGCACCAGATACTGGTTGTTGAAGGGATCGAAGGTGATGGGTCGCAGCTTGGCGGGGTCTACCTGCCCCTTTTCGTTCAGATAGGCATCGTCACAGCTTACGTTGACGATCTCGCCCACCAGACGGCAGGTCTCCGTGTCGTAGCTGACCACGCGGCATTCCAGCGCCAGCGGCAGCTCATCAATGACTGGCGCATCCACCAGCTCGCTATGGGTGACATGCAGTCCCGCACGGGCCACCTTGTCCGGCACCTTGTTTGCAGAGACGATGCCCAGATAATCACAGGCAGCGACATGCGCTGCATCCGCCATGCTGACGGTGAACGCGCCGCGCTTTTGCAGGTTCTTGGCGGTCTTGTGGGATGCGCCCATGCAAATGGTGATCTCGTTTTCCTCGGTGATGCCGCCCCATGCAGCGTTCATCACATCAGGGGTACCATCCTCGTCATAGGTGGCAATCATCAGCACAGGCTGGGGATACAGAAGCGGCTTAGGGCCGAAGCTCTTACGCATAAAAAAACTCCTCCTTACATTTGCCGCAGTGCGGCTTGCTCGGCTTTCATTGTACACCCCGCGCTATCTGGGTGCAAGCGAAAACGGCGCAGCGTCCAAAAACACTGCGCCGCTACGCTGTCGAAAAAGTGGCTGCGGCCACTTTTTCGAGAAGGGCTTTCCAGATGTAGACGACTAGAGGATCGTCTACATCTGCAATGAATTGATTTTACAAAGTAAAATCAACAACCCGCGAACCCGGCAAAGCCGGGTTACACGATTTCAGTCCTGCGGACAGCAAATTACGAATGCCGCATGGGCTTATGCGTAGATTGACGGCGCAGCGTCCAAAAACACTGCGCCGTTTTGTTTGTAGATTTGGTTGAAATTACTTCGCGTTCTCGCAGGCCTTCAGCACCGCGCCCAGAATATCGGAGTGCGCGTCGTTGATGGACATGGTCGCGCCGGAGATCGCGTCCACGGGCTTGCCGTTCTCGTCCAGGCCCGTCTCGCCCCAGGTCTTCAGCTCCTCAGCAGTCTTGCCGTTGAAGAATGCCTGATAGGCATTCATCTGCTCAAACCATTCGCCAGCGCCGCCCATGCCGTATTCGGTGCCGCGCTCACGCTTGGTACGCCAGGCCGCCACCAGATCCTGCGCCGCTTCCGTGGTGATCTCGGTCGCCTTGGTCTCGCCGGCGGTCAGGTCATTCCAGTTCATGGTGTCGCCCACCACAGCGTAACGGGGGCAGGAGGCCATGCTCACGGTGGGGTCAGCAATCTCCATCACATCCTCGTAGTTGTCCACGATCTTGCCCTCGGCATCCAGCTTCACGCGGCTGAAGGCAACATTGTAGAAGGAGGTGTTGGTACCGTTCAGGCGGAAGGTGTAGGTGAAGCCGTAGCCTTCCTTTTCGCAGGGAACATACTCCGTGCGGTTGTCCCAGGCCTTGTAGATCGCCGCCAGGATGTTGGAGTGCGCGTCGTTCACAGACATGGTCGCGCCGGAAACAGCATCCACAGGCTTGCCGTTTTCATCCAGCGTTGCTTCCCACGCCTTCAGCTCGTCCACGGTCTTGCCCTTGAAGAACTCCTGATAAGCGTCCATCTGCTGGTACCATTCGCCAGCGCCGCCCATGCCGTATTCGGTGCCGCGCTCACGCTTGGTGCGCCAGGTAGAGACCAGTTCGTCCGCCATCTCCTTGGTCACTTCGACCTGCTTGACCTCCTTGGTCTCCAGGTCGTACCAGTCCATGGTCTGGCCCACCACAGCGTAGCGGGGGCAGGAAGCCATGGTCACCGTGGGGTCGGCGATCTCCAGCACATCCACATACACATCGACGATCTTGCCGTCCGCGTCAAACTGCACGAAGGCAAAGGCGGTGTTGTAGAAGGAGGTGTTGGTGCCGTTCAGGCGGAAGGTGTAGGAAGTACCCACGCCTTCGGTGGCAGGCACGTCCTCCGCCAGCGCCAGGGAGCAAAGGCCCAGCGTCAGCGCGCAGCACAGCAGCATGATCAGAAGCTTTTTCATGGTGAAATCCACTCCTTACTTTTTTCGCGCGGCAGGCTCTGCCACGCAACTGTTATGATTTTAACATTGCTTTTTGTCGAAAACAAGCGAATTTATGCAGAGAATCCATAGCGTACCGCTATGAAACATGCTATACTGGAAGCATACGGGAGGGATACCGCATGACCATGAATCAGCTGCGTTATTTTGTGACGCTGGCGCACACGGAGCATTACGGACGCGCCGCCGAGGAGCTGTTCGTTTCGCAGCCGTCCCTCAGCCGCGCCATTGCGCTGCTGGAGGAGGAGCTGGACGTTGAGCTGTTTTCCCATGTGGGACGCAACATCGCGCTGACCCGGGCAGGCCGCATGTTTCTCATTTATGCAGAGCGGGCGCTGGCGCAGGTGGAGCTTGGCTGCAATGCCATGCGGCGCTTTTCCAACCATACCGAGGTGCTGTCCGTTGGCTGCATCACGCCGTTTCTGGGCAAGAACGACCTCCACGCCTATCTGGTGGAAAACATTCATCGTGCAGACGGCGTGCAGCTGGACGTGCGCGTTTCGCAGACAGAGCAGCTTTTAGAGGACCTGCGCAAGCGGAAATACGACGTAGTGTTTTGCAGCTATGCCCCCGAGGCCACGGAGCTGGTCTTTCTGCCGGTGGTGGAGCTGCCCTTTGTGGTAGCGCTGCGGGAGGACGATCCGCTGGCGGCACAGGCGGAGATCGCCCCGGAGCAGCTTGCCGGGTGCAGCATGGTGCTGAACACCGAGCCGGTGTATTCCGCGCTGTTGCAGCAATTATTTGATGCTTATCACCTGTCGCCCATGGTGTGCGGCTCCTCCAACGAGGATGCGGTGCTGATGCGCATGGTCGCGGACGGCGTAGGACTGCTCATCAGTACAGAACACATGCAGATGCACATGGCAGGCACCACCCTGCGTCCCCTGAAGCAGGAGCTTTTTCATCGCTACGTCTATTTAGCCTATCAGCCGGGGGCCGTACGTTCCCGCGCGGCTGAGCGGCTGATCCAATACGCGCACGATCGGGTGCTGCATGAGGAAGGGCTTCAGCCCAAGGCCGCAGACCGTTTGACGCTCGGCGCATCCATTGACTTTTTGCCCTAAAACAAGTATGATGGTAAAAGCGTTTGTTCCCCCTTGGGCGAACGCCGAAAAACACATGAGGTGATTCCCATCGTTGTGCTTGGTATCGACCCCGGCTACGCCCTGATGGGCTGGGGCGTGGTGGAGTCTCAGGGCAATCGCATGCGCCTGCTGGACTGCGGCGTGGTGGAGACCAAGGCAGGCGTACCCATTCAGGATCGTCTGCGCACCCTGCAAAAGGGCATCCGCGACCTGGTGGACAAATATCACCCGGACGATGTGGCCTTTGAGGAGCTGTTCTTCGCCCGCAATGTGACCACCGCCCTGACCGTGGGCGCGGCCCGCGGCGCAGCCATCATCGCGGCGGCGGAATACACTGAAAACCTCTATGAATACACGCCCATGCAGATCAAGCAGGCGGTGACCGGCTGGGGCAAGGCGGATAAGAAGCAGATTCAGCAGATGGTGAAGCTGCTGCTCCATCTGGACTTCATTCCCAAGCCCGACGACGCTGCCGACGGCATTGCCGCCGCCATCACCCACATTCAGGCGGGAGCGGCAAAGAGCGAGTTTAAGATGAAGTAACATTCGGCGGCCCTTCGCGCTGCCATAAAGGAGTTTCTTCCCAAGATGTATGCATTTATCGAAGGCAAGGTCTGCGAGAAAAACGCGGGCGAACTGATCCTGCTGGCAGGCGGCGTGGGGTATCAGATCAACTGCTCCATGAACACGCTGGCGGCGGCCCCCGCCATTGGCGAGACCATGCGGTGCTATACCTGGCTTTCCGTGCGGGAGGACGCTATGGAACTGTTCGGCTTCGCTTCCCGGGAGGAAAAGCGCATGTTCCAGTCCCTGACCAGCGTCTCCGGCGTAGGCTCCAAAATGGCGCTGGCACTGTTGGGCAGCATGCCCCTGAAGGATCTGAATCTTGCGATCCTGCTGGGAGATGTTACGGCGCTCAGCCGCGCCCCCGGCATCGGCAAAAAGACGGCGCAGCGCATCGCCCTGGAGCTGAAGGACAAGGTGAGCCAGGAGGACGTGAGCGCCGCTGCGGGCGCAGCCTCTCCCGCCATGGCGCAGGCCATGACCGCCGACTGCGTGACCGAAGCGCTGGAGGCCCTGCAGGCCCTCGGGTATACCCCCGGCGAGGCCCGCGCCGCCATTCAAAGTGTCCGCGACCAGAGCGACAAGACCGATGAACTGATTAAGCTGGCCCTGCGCAGCATGGCCGGAATGTGAGGCATGACATGACGGATGACCGTTTGATGACCGGGGGCTTTCGGGAGGAAGACAGCGCGGTGGAGCAAAGCCTTCGTCCTCACAGCCTGCGGGAATATGTGGGCCAGAAGGCGGTAAAGGACAGCCTGGGCATTTATATCCAGGCGGCACTGACCCGGCATGACGCGCTGGATCACATGCTGCTTTACGGCCCGCCGGGCCTGGGCAAAACCACCCTGGCCTGCATCGTTGCCGCCGAAATGGGGCAGAACATCCGCATCACCTCCGGCCCCGCCATTGACCGCCCCGGCGACCTGGCTTCCATTTTGAGCAACCTGTCCGCAGGGGATGTGCTGTTCATTGACGAGATCCACCGCCTGTCCCGGCAGGTGGAGGAGGTGCTGTACCCCGCCATGGAGGACTTTGCCATCGACATCATGATCGGCAAGGGTCCTACAGCCCGCTCCATTCGCGTCGATCTGCCGCACTTCACGCTGGTGGGCGCAACCACCCGCGCGGGGCAGCTTTCCGCACCCCTGCGGGACCGCTTCGGCATGCTGTTCCGGCTGGAAATGTACACCCCGGAGGAGCTGGCACAGATCGTAGGCCGCAGCGCAGGCATTCTGGGCGTAAGCGCTGACCGGGACGGCATTCTGGAAATCGCCAGCCGCAGCCGCGGCACCCCGCGTATTGCCAACCGCATGCTGAAGCGTGTGCGGGACTTTGCGCAGGTTCGCGCAGAAGGTACCATCACCTATGAAGTCGCCCGGGACGCGCTGAACATGCTGGACGTGGACGAGTTGGGGCTGGACCGCACCGACCGCAACATGCTCGCCACCATGATGGACAAGTTCGGCGGCGGCCCGGTGGGCTTGGACACCCTTGCTGCCACCACGGGCGAGGATGCAGTGACCATCGAGGACGTGTATGAACCCTATCTGATGCAGCTTGGCTTCATCATGCGCACCCCCCGGGGCCGCATCTGCACCCCCGGCGCTTATGAGCATATGAAGCGTACGCCGCCCACCCCTGCCGCCCGTCCCGCTGAGACGAACGATCCCGACCAGCTCCGCTTTGATCTGTAAGGAGGGCTGCTCATGGAATTTACGCCGCTTTCTTTTCCCCTGAAGGATGGGCGAACCGCTGTGCTGCGTTCTGTGTGCGGCACGGATGCAGCCGCAATGATCCGCCTGCTGGTAGATACCGCGGCGGAAACAGACTTTCTGCTGGGGTATCCCGAAGAACGAAGCTGCATGTCCGTAGAAGACGAAGCACGCTTCCTGGATGCACAGCAGGCCTCCCCGGACGCTTTGATGCTTCTGTGCGAGGTCGATGGGCAGATTGCAGGCAACTGCTGCCTGACGTTTAGCCACCGCCTAAAAATCGCGCACCGGGCTGAAATCGCCATTGCCCTGCGCAAGGCCTATTGGGGGCAGGGCATCGGCACCCGCATGTTCGAGGTCATGCTGGCGCAGGCGCAACAGCGTCCCGGCGTATTGCAGGTTGAGCTGGATGTGATCGAAGGTAACAGCCGCGCCCGCGCCCTGTATGAAAAGATGGGCTTCCGCGTGGTGGGCGTTCGCCCGGACGCGATCCGCCTGAAGGACGGCACACTGTTAAACGAATACACCATGATGCTGAAATTATAAGAAGGGTAGAAAAGCATGAAAACCACCGATTTTGATTATGAGCTTCCCGAGGAGTTGATCGCGCAGACCCCCATGGAGCCGCGCGACCACAGCCGCCTGATGGTGCTGCACCGTTCCACGGGCGAAATTGAGCATAAGCACTTTTACGACATTGTGGATTATCTGCGCCCCGGCGATGCGCTGGTGCTGAACGAGACAAAGGTCATCCCCGCCCGTCTGCTGGGCGTGAAGGAGGACACGGGCGTGCCGGTGGAGGTGCTGCTGCTGCGCCGGGAAAACGCCACGGACTGGGAGGCGCTGGTACGTCCGGGCCGCCGCCTGAAGCCCGGCGCGGTGTGCAGCTTCGGCGACGGACTGCTGCACTGCACCGTGCTGGAAAATGTGGAGGAGACCGGCGGACGCATGGTGCGTTTCTCCTATGAGGGTGTGTTTGAGGAGCTGCTGGACAAGCTGGGTGAGATGCCCCTGCCGCCCTACATTCATGAAAAGCTAGCGGATCAAAACCGCTATCAGACGGTCTACGCGAAGTCCGAAGGGTCGGCGGCGGCGCCCACGGCGGGGCTGCACTTCACCCCCGAGCTGCTGGAAAAGGTGCGGCAAAAGGGCGTGACCATTGTGCCGGTGCTGCTGCATGTGGGCCTTGGCACCTTCCGCCCGGTGAAGGAGGAAGACGTGGACAAGCACGTCATGCACTCCGAGTTTTATCAGGTGACGAAGGAAGCCGCCGACACGCTGAACCGCATCCGTGCCGAGGGCGGTCGTCTGGTCTGCGTAGGGACGACCTCGGTGCGCACCATTGAGACGGTGGCGGACGATGCGGGCGTGATCCATCCCGGCTCCGGCGAAACGGCGATTTTCATCAAGCCCGGTGTGAAGATCAAGGCGGTGGACGCGCTCATCACCAATTTCCACCTGCCCCAAAGCACGCTGGTGATGCTGGTCAGCACCTTTGTCGGCCGGGAAAAGACGCTGGAGGCCTATCGGCTGGCGGTACAGGAGAAGTATCGATTCTTTAGCTTTGGCGATGCAATGTTCATCGAGTAACTTGAACGCGGGATACGCAGGGCTTCGGCGCTGATGATCCATAGGACCGTTCGCCTTTCATGGCGGCGGGAAAAAGTGAAAGTGGAGGGGTCAACATGATCGCACTGGCGTGTGACCACACGGGAATTGAACTGAAGGAAGAAATGAAGAAGCTGCTGGATTCCATGGGACTGGATTACCAGGATTTCGGCACCAACGAGCCTGTCAGCTGCGACTATCCCATTTATGGCTACCGCGCGGCGAAGGCCGTGGCAGACGGGATCTGCGACCGCGGCATTCTGATCTGCGGCACAGGCATCGGCATCGGCATCGCCGCCAGCAAGGTCAAGGGCATTCGCGTTTGCACCTGCTCGGATGTGTATTCCGCTGAGCTGAGCAAGCGCCACAACAACAGCAATATTCTCACCATGGGCGCGCGCGTGGTAGGTGTGGACCTGGCGAAGATGATCGCCACCCACTGGCTGACCGCCGAGTTCGAGGGAGGACGGCATCAGCGCCGGGTGGATGAGATCACCGCCATTGAGAACGGCGAGGAGCTGTAAGCCGAAAAGGTTGGCACAAAAAAGCAAGTGCGGCTTGTCTGGTTGGATAAGCTGCACTTGCTTTTTATTTGGGCTTTCAAGGGATACGATGGCAATTGGCTATACAAACAAGCCACCCCTCGCGCCAGCGCTTGCCTCCTTCCGCAAAAGGAGGACAGCCGCCCTCATGTGCGGCAGGAGGATAAGCTCACCTGCTGCAGACCCCAGCCGCCCCCCCAAATGCGCGGTCACATCGGTTACATACGCTTTTGCTCCATGTAACCATTTTCCAAAAAGCCTTGAAATTCCTAGCTTTCTCCTGTTACATCCAAGGGTCTTCTCATGTAACCGTTCCTCTGTCAGGCCGTTTCCGCCTGCTTTGGCATCTTGCGGGCAACAACTATATAGCAGCCCATATGAATCAGGAATGTCACCAGCCAGGACACGGGATAGGAGATATACAGCACATCCAGCGTGGGGTTCGCTGCGAAAATGGTGTAAATCCACACAATACGCAGCAGGCATGCACCCGTCAGGGAAACGATCATGGGAACGATGGAATAGCCCATGCCGCGCATCTGGCCCACCATGGTATCCATCATGCCGCACAGGAAGTACGTCGGGCAAATGATGGACATACGGATCAGACCGAAGCGAATGACCTCCGGGTCCGTATTGTACAGGCCGAGCAATTGATTGCCCAGCGCCAGGAAGATCATGCCCATGCCCATGCCGATGACAAACACCGTTCCAAGGCACAACCATAGGGTACGCCGCACACGGGGATAATTCTTCGCGCCGTGGTTTGCACTGGCGAAGGTCATGTCCGCCTGATAAACGGAGTTCATGGACGTGTAAATGAAGCCCTCCAAGTTGGAGGCCGCCGCGTTGCCCGCCATGACCACCGAGCCGAAGGAGTTCACCGCCGACTGAATCAGTACGTTGGAAATGGAGAACAGGCTGCCCTGCAGCCCTGCCGGGAGGCCCACCCGCAGAATGTCCAACAGGCTTTGCTTATGAATGCGCAGAAGGTGTGGATCCAAGCGAATTACACTGTCCGAATGCAGCAGGCAGATCAGCACCAGCACCATGGAGACCACCTGCGAGGTCACGGTGGCAACGGCTACACCATCCACGCCCATGTGGCACACAATGACCAGGAACAAGTTCATGATGACGTTGATGATGCCCGAAATGGTCAGGTAGTACAGCGGGCGCTTCGTATCGCCCACGGCCCGCAGAATGGACGCGCCGAAGGTATACAGCATGTTGGCAGGCATGCCCAGGAAGTAAATCTGCATGTACAGGGTAGCGCTGTCGATCACGTCCTCCGGGTTGCCCATGAGCAGCAGCAGCGGCCTTGCCAGCACATAGCCTAACACCGCCATGATCACGCCGCCGATGCCCGCCACCACCATGGCGGTATGTACGCCCTGATGCACCGCCTTGGCGTCGCCTGCGCCATAGGCCCGGGCAATGACCACGCTTGCGCCCACACCCAGACCCATAAACACGTTGATGATCAGATTGATCAGCGCACCGGTGGAGCCCACCGCCGCCAACGCCTGCGGACCGACGAACTGGCCCACGACCACCACGTCCGCCGCATTATACAGCAGCTGCAAAACGCCCGTCAGCACCAAGGGGAAGGTGAATCGAAGAATTTTCGGCAGCAGCGAACCGCTGCACATGTCCATTTCATAATGATGAGCTCTACGCATAGTCTCCCTCTACTGCTCCTTTGTCCTGTTGTGTCAAACGATCTGGCTGCTCAGGCGCAGATACGTCATGACGGGGGTGTTGAACAGCCGTCCGGGCTGCCAGGTATAATACGGGCTTGCGCCCAGTCCCGGGCTGATGTATTGCGGAATGCCGCTTAAATATTGCAGTCCCATCAGCCCCTCGTCCCCGGGAAACCAGCCGAAGGCCGGACAATAGATGGCCCCGCCGCCCGGCAAGCGCCACTGTCCGCCGCAGTAATGCCCCGCAAGGATCAGCGACACATGGTGGAACGAGAAGGTGGTCGTCTTGTCCGTCCAGTTCATCATGGTGGACACATAGTCCCCCGTCAGCGGGGTGTGGCTCACCGCCACCTGAATGTCCGCATCCTTGATCTGCGCCAGCTTCTCGCGGATGCTTGCCAGCTTGTCCAGCTGATACTGCACCACTCGCAGCTGCGCAGCCTGATCCGGGGTCAGAATCGCGTCTTCCCGCTGAAGCTGCTCCAATTGATTGCGATAGGCCAGCTCCGTGGCGTCCAGATCCAGGCTGTACAGATACTCCGGCACCAGCCACAGCGTGGACTTGCCCCGCACCTGCATCTGCGGCTCGTCCAGGTAAATCGCGCCATGCTCCGTGGCCTCCCGCAGCCAATCCGCGTAAGGGGAAAGACTGGCGTGTGCTGTCGCGTCCAGCGGTGCGGGGTCGCTGTCCCCCGCAATGATATACACGGACACATCCTGCGGCATAGCGTCCAGCAGCCGCAGCAGGGGGCCGCTGTCGCCGTTTTCCCCCACCATGTCGCCCGTCAGCACCACGCAGGAAACGTTGCGCCGGGCAATGGCCTTTGCCAGCACGGCAGTGTCCGGGCGTGAAGTCGCATGCAGGTCGCTCAGGTGCAGAATGGAGAAGCTTTCCAAATCGGACGGCAGCGTCTCCACCGTGACGCGCTGGGTCAGATACTCCACCTGACTGATGGAAGCCAGGTTCATAATCAGCATAGCCGTCGCGCCCAGCAACATCAGCACCAGCAGCCAGATAAAAAAGTTTCGTACCGGGTGCGTTTTTTTGCGCGGCGCAAAAATGTAAGCGTTTTTATGTCGGCGACCCATGGACACCTCCGCATGCGCAAGATTTCAGTTCCATTATATGCTTTTTTTGCCGACATGCAAGATGGAGACCCCGGCTGCGGGATAGAATCTTGTTACAAATTGCAGGCGGCTGCACCTTTCCTGCGTACATGGACAAAGAAAAGGGAGCCGCCTCGCAGGAAGCGACTCCGAATGGCTTTATTCCGTTCGTTTGCGCATGGGCAGCACACTGGCGATCAATCCCAGGCAAGCAATGCCCATGATCAGATAGCAGCCCGATACGGGCAGCCATTCCAGCCACACGATCTTCTTTTCCACGCCAAACTCCATGGCGATGATCAGCAGCATGCAGCACAGCATCCCGATCCAGCTTTTCACCATGGCCCTGCCGCTGCCGGGCCGTGCCTTCACACACCAATAGAGCAGCACGCCCACCACCACCACGGCGCTCAGCACCTGCGACACGCGGACAAAGCCCCAGCGCAGCACACTGTCCTGACGCATACTCTCGCCCAGCGCCTGCATGGACGCATACAGCAGCAGGAAGGTTGCCGCCTTGTTGCCCGGGCGCTTGGTGTGGGTGCGCAGCAGCGCAATGAAAATGACCAGCGCAATAAGCGCCTCCGCGATATACACTGCCCAGTACCAGGTGTCCCAGCTTTCCCGATAATGTCCCAACGGGAAGAAGAACCAGCGCTCCGGGTCCTCCGGGCAGAAAAGACTCATGCCGCTTTCGCTGGCGAACCATTCCTCCATGTCCCAGCCATAGCCCTCGTCCGCAAGGCCTTCCGCCAGACGGCACAGGGCGATCATCAGCGCGGCGGGAGCCGCCAGCGCATCCAGCAGCTTGGGGGCGCTCTGCTTCGTCAGCCTTGCCGCGCACAGTGCCGCCAGAAAGCCGCCCAGCAGCGCGCCATATAGCACAAAGCCGCCGTCCGTCAGCTGGAAGAACCAATCCACGCCCTTTTGAAAAAACCAGCCAAACCGAATGAGACAATACGCCAGCCGCGCAAAGATCAGCCCCAGCGGCAGCGCCAGCAGCGCAAACCAGCTCAGCGTACCCGTCTTGATCTGCGCCTGCTTCATTTGCAGTCCTGCCACCAGCAGGGCCACCACTGCACTCAGCGCTACTGCAAGGCCATAGGCATATACCGTCACAGAGCCCAAGGTAAAGCTCACCATCTGTTACTCCTCCGTATAAGCCGAAGCGAAATACAGAATGTCGCAAATCTGACGGGAGTCCGGGTTCTTGTGAATGCGCGTACCGTTGACCACCACGTTGGTGGAGCCGCCGCCATCCAGGTTATAGGCCAGACGGCAATCCGGGAACAGCTCCTTGATGTAGTCCGCAAAGTCCATCATCGTCATGCCGGAGGAGGCATCCGCGCGTCCGTCGCACTCCACAATGGCGTATTCCAGGGTGCCTGTCTGCACAATGGCAACGCGCTGCATCTTGTAGCGATACTGGAACTCCCGGGTGGTGATCTCCTGCACCTCGCCGTCCTCCACCAGCACAGGCCCCAGCGTGAAGGTGTTGATGACCTTACGATCCGCAGGCAACGTATTCGTCAGAAAATCCTGAATGTCTGCGCTCTGGGCGTTGCGCACGGCATAGAAATCGCCCTGATCGTCAATGAACAGCACGTCCCGCTTGCCGTTGGGCGCATCGCGGTACAGTTGTCCCTGCCGCACCAGATAGCCGAAATCATAATACTTGAAGAAGTCGCCGTTCACCGCCGCAATGGCGTTCACATGCTTCGCCAGCGCCGTGGCCTTCACATACTTGGTCTTGTCATAATCGTCCTCGCTCATGGCGGTGCGGATCTGCGAGGGATCGGCGATCTTCACCCGCACAATGGAGCATTTCACCTTCTTCACCGTGGTATGCTCCACCGTGACGGTAATGGACGGGTCCGTATAATTTTCCGCGTCGGACCAGCCGCTTTCCAGGGCGGGATTGCCCGGCACCGTCTGCTCCAAGGGTAGGGGCGACACTTCTGCCAGCGCGGGCGAAGACACGGTGAGCGCGATGCAGCACAGCATCAGCGCCACGGCGATCCAGCGGATCACGTTGCTTTTCATGGGTCACAGACCTCCTTGCGTTTGTGTGGAAATATGCTCCATCAGGTCGTTATGCGCCTCGTCCTCCCCCACGGTGGAGTAGGCCAGACCAAACTTCGCGTTGTCGAACATGTCGTGGGGAACGACCTGGAACATGTATTTCACGCCGTTTTTCATGGTGCAGCTGAAACCCTGCTGGCTCTTGTGGCACTTGAAGGCCTCCTGGGCCGCCTCCAGCGGCGTGCGCCCGCCGAGGGCCTCGCTGGGCGTTTCCCAGTCCATCATCAGCTCCCCCTCCTCCCACAGGTGAAGGTAGAGCTTCTTCGGCTGCCAGGTCAGCTCCCGCTCATGGTCACGGATCAGGGCCAGCATGGTCGCGCCTGCCACCCGATGTGCGCCGTGACCATATTCGCCCTGCAAATCATGCGCCACCACGACCTCGGGCTGAAGGGTGTCAATGACGTTTGCCACCGCGTCCAGCACGTTGTCCCGGCCCCACAGGGCAAAGCCCTTGTCCAGTGTGCGGGTGAAGCGGTCCTTGAAGGACAGCACCGTCGGATATTCCCGCAGACCCGCCGTCCACAGACCGTCCAGCAGCTCATGCAGGCGACGCTCGCAGGAGAAAGTCAGGTAGCACACGGAAACGTGCAGCTGCCGCTCCACCGCGTAATAGGGGATCAGGCCGCCGAAAAAAATATACTCGTCATCCGGGTGCGCCACCAGCAGCAGCAAGTCTGCCTTTTCGGGGCTGGGCTGCCAGTTCTGCACCCATGCGGGCAACTCCCCTTGGGACAGCAGCCGCACCTCGGTGATATTCATGACCGTTCCTTCCAGCGGCGAAAGGCGAAAGCGGCAGGTTCCCGGCAGCGTCACATATTCATGGGACATACCCCGGTCGCCGCAGGTGGCATAGGGTTCAAAGTCCGTGCCGTTCCACACCTCGAGCTTCGACGGGGTCGGCTCACTGGTCCACGTCAGATACATGCCGTAGGCGGGGCTGTCCTCGGGGAGCTGCCCCTCCACCCACATGTCATACTTGGCAGGCACCTCAAAGGGCATGTTCAGCTTGCCGTCCGTCAGGCGAAACAGCTTGCTGCGATAGGCTGCGCTGAAGGTACATTGGCTGGTCAGCTCCTCTGCCTCCTGCGCCTGCGCACAACTCAGCGCCAGCACTGCCAGCAGCGTCAGCGCCAGCAGCAGCCAGGTCTTGCGTTTCATGTGCATCCCTCCCCGCCGTCAAGGATTGCCCGGGTCGTTCCAGGTGCAGTCCACCAGGTTCAGCCCCGTGTTCATCCAGTTCGGGACGTAGTAGCGCATGGAGTGGAACGCGCCCACCTGACCATACTCATTGCAGCCATTGCCATACACCACGCCGTCCGCCGTGAGGATATAGCTTTGCAGGCTGCCCACCGCCGCGTCGATCACGCCGCTTTCCGGGCAGGCCGCATGAGCAATATCCCGCCAGGGACGCTTGCCGTTGCCCACCTGACCGTGATACACGCCGCCCCAGGTCCACAGCCCGCCATCCTCCGTCAGCGCAGAGGTATGGGAGTTGTAGGCATAGACCTTCTTGATCTTGAGGCCCTCAGGCAGTGCCACCTTCACCGGCACATTGGTCTTTTTGTTCACGTTATCCACGCCCAGCTGCCAGTAATCATTGCGGCCCCAGGCCCACAGCACGCCGTCCGCATCCAGGCCGAAGCCGATGTCGCCGCCGCAGGCCAGTTGGGTGAACCGTCCGCTGATGGACAGCTTTACAGGGGTCAGAATATTCTTGTAATTGCTGGCGTCCACCAGCTGACCATACTCGTTGTCACCCCAGCCCCAGATGTCGCCATTCTTGTCCAGCGCCATACAGAACTTGCCGCCGCACTGAATGTCCACAATATCCGTCAAGCCTAGCTTCACGGGCGCTTTGGCGCTCTTGCGGGTACCGTCGCCGATCTGTCCGTTGCTGTTGCGGCCCCAGGCATACACCTCGCCGTCCGCCGTGCGGGCCAGGCACTGACCAAAGCCGCAGGCGATCTGCGCAATGTTCTCCAGCCCCGGGATCTGCGTGGGGGTGAAGATATGGCTGCCGCCCTCCGGCAGGCCCTGCTGACCATAATTGTTGTAGCCGCAGGTGTACACCGTGCCATCCTGCATCAGAAACAGCGTGTTCACGTTGCCGCACTGCACATCCACAATCTGTGTGCCGTCCAGCCCCACTGCCGCAGCCTTGGGCAGATAGACTCGCTTATTGTTGCCGTTGCCAAGCTGACCGTTAGCGTTGTCGCCCCAGCCCCATACGCCGCCCTGCGCGTCCACGGCAATGCCGAAGCTGCCGCCCGCCCGCACCAGCGGCTCCGCCAGGGCGGTGCAGGTCAGGGTCAAAAGCAGCATAAGTATCAGCAGAAATCCCTTGCGCTTCATTTGGAAAAAGCCTCCTTAGCCTTTATGGCTGCAATGTACCGAAATAAATGGTATCGCTGACCGAGCGGATCTTGCCCGAGGACAGGCTGTTGATCTTCTCGTTGTTCAGCACCACGGTGCTGGACGAGCCGCCGTCCAGGTTATAGGCGTTGACACAGCCCAGTTCCTTGCAAAGCTGCGCCATCTGCAGCAGGTCAAAGCCCACGGATCCCTTGTTCTCCGGGCCTTCCGTGGCAACGATCAGATAGGATAGCTTGTCCAGCTGACCGATGGCGATGCGCTGGGTCTTCTTGCCCTTGCCATTGTCGATGTGTACCTCGTCCAGGCTTTCCAGCGCCTTGCCGTCAATGACCAGTCCGGGGCCAAAGCAGAACGCCTGCACTACCTCGCCCGGGAAAGCCTCATAGGCCTCCTTCGTGGTGGGCGACAGGATGGTGAAGTCTCCGTTCGCATCAATGATGAGGGTGTCGCGGCCCTTGCGGGGCTTCATGCGCACCACCTGGGTATTGCGCACCACAATGCCCTCGTTGTGATAGCTGAAAAAGTCTCCGTTGATGGCAAGCACCGCATTGTAATGCTTCGCCATCACCGCCACCGGCGCGGTGCGCTTTGCCTTCAGGTTGCTGGTCGCCGTTCCTGTGCGAAGCTGAGACGGGTCGGCAATTTTCACATACACCAGCATCACATCGGTATCGTTGCGGCGGATGGTCTCCACCCGCACGTCGATGGAAGCGTCATGATACCCGCTGTTATCCGGCAGATAACAGTCTGCATGCGGCACAATCGGCATGACCTCCTCCGTCCACGGCACCGGCGTAAAGGCCTCCTCCGCGCCGGCGCTTCCCGCCAGACACACAAGGCAGCACAGCAGCGTCATGAGTTTGCGCAAGAAATGCTTCACTGGGTCTCCCCCTTTTGCAGCTGCTTCCCGATAGGCGCACAGCTTTCCATTTCACCTGATAGAATACCACAAATCCCCTATCCCGTAAAGGCAACACACGGCGTTTCCGGGATTTCCGCAGAAAAAAAGCTCGTCAGCTCAGCACCTGTGTCGCAGCATTTTTCGCGTCATCCCAGTCGAACCCCCGGCGTACCAGCGCCTGGGTCAGCTTCTGCCGCGCCTTGTAAGGCTCCTCCCGGGCGTAGCGGGGCGCGAGCTTTTCTGCAAGGCGCAGGCATGCGGCCTCGTCGGCCTCCTCGTCCACCTGCTCCAGCGCCGCTTCCGCCGTCTCCCGGTCAACGCCCTTGCGCTGCAATTCCTGGGCAATGCGCCGCTTGCCGAGGGTGCGCCCGCTGCGGGCCTCCACCCATTGGCGGGCAAAGTCCGCGTCATCCAGCAAATGCTCCCGTTCCAGCTTGTACAGCACCATTTCCACCGTGGACGGACGATAGCCGCAGCGCAGCAGACAGCCCTTCAGCTCCCGACGGCTTCGCGCCCGGGCCGTCAGATACACCACCGCACGATCCAGCGCATGGCGGTACTGCCGCACCATCAGCCAGTTGTCATATTCCTCTAAATCAAGGGACTGCCCTTCCTCCAGCGGACGCTCGCGAAACAGGCTGATGGGCACCAGCACGTCCTGATCCAGATTCAGGGTGACGCGCATTTTCCCCCGCTCCCTGCGGATGCCCGTGATCACGTCCATGCGTCGTTCTCCTTCTGGAAGGCCCAGCGCAGGATGTCCCGGTTGAACCGTCCCAGGCGACCCACCCGCGCCTCGCTTGCGCCGCCGTTGAGCAGCACTACCCGGCGGCCCGTTCCTTCCTCATAGAACGCGCCGTCCGCACAGCCGTAGGCAAAGCCCTGATGCCCCACGATACGATGGGGCGACAAGGCAGGATCGTCGATCAACAGCAGCCCCAGTCCATAGCTCAGCGTAGGTGAAAGCTCCCCGTAGCAGGCATGCACGGCGGTCATCTCCGCCACGGACGCCGGGGACAGATACGCCTGCCCCTGCCACACGCCCTGCTGCGCCAGCATGGTCAGCAGGTTGTCCAGGCTTGCCGCATCCGTATACAGGCTGCCTGCGGCATAGCCGAAATGATGGGCCGGGTCCGCCGTAGTCAGCGGCTTTGCCTGACGACTTTTCTCTACCTTCCAGCTCTTGTGAGGACGGTATGGCAGCACCCGGCTGATAGGCAGGGTCTTTTCCGCGTCCAGTTGGGTCATATCCAATGTGGCGTGCATGTCCAGGGGCTGAAATACCTCCCGCTGGTACACCGTCTCGATGCACTCCCCCGTCACCTGTTCGATCAGACTGCCCAGCAGCCCAAAGGCGAAATTGCAGTAGGCGAAGGTCTCTCCCGGCTTGCTTTCGCACACGCCCGCACTTTGCAGCACTTCGTCATACGTCCCCTGCCGCGCAAACGTCTCGTCATAAGCCGGGGTATCCCGCAGCCCGGAGCGATGGCTGAGCACCTGCTCCAGCGTCGCCTGCCGCAGGGGCGCGTCCGCAGGCAGGGTGCAGGGCAGCAGGGCAAACAACCTGTCGCTCAGGCGAAGCAGTCCCTTTTCCTGCAAGCGCAGGATGCACAGTGCCGTCGCCATTTTGGTGATGGACGCCACCCGGAACACCGTGGCAGGCGTGACCGTGCGCTTGGGCGAGGTCTTCAGCGAGGAGCAGATCTGCGTCCACAGCTTGCCGTCATCCAGCAGCAGGGTGCCGCCCAGCATATGATGCCGCTTGAACAGCCGCCCGGGGCCATAGTCCGGGGACAGGGGCAGCGTTTCATCCTCCCGGTAGCGATAAAGCACCTGCTGGGTGGCTACGCTGGGCGCAGCCAAAATCAGGCCCAGACGGTACAATTGATTCTTGAAAGGCGTATCCGGCATAAAGCGTCTCCTTTCGTACAAGGACAGGTTCTTACAGCTTCGCGTTCTCTGCGCTGGGGGCTGGCTGCATGGCAAAGGGATACGCGCTCCCCGCCGCAGCGATCATCGCCAGACTGAACAGGCCGCACAGCAGAATAGTCGTCAGTGTCGTGGTGGGCTTTCCCGCCAGATACACATACAGCGCCATTTCCCCCGCCAGTGCCGCCGCACCGGGCAGCAGCCTCCAGCGTTCCCTGCCGGGATGGCTGACCGCCAGCGCCGTCAGTCCCCCTGCCGCCAGACCGCACTGCACCACAAACACCGCGCGATAGCCCACATAAGCCTCCGTGGGGGCGGGCAGCAGGTATGCGCCCACGGCAAAGGCAAGCCCGACCCCTGCGCCCAGCATCAGCGCCGAGCGCTTTGCTCCATGCAGCCCGTGATACAGCATCAGCGCAAGGACGATCAGGCAGCCCACCACGCTGAGCAGCTGGGAAATGCGCGTGGAGCCGCTGGTCGTCATCAGGCTGTCCATGCGCAGTCCCTCGATCAGCTGACGGCCCGCGCCATACAGCAGCACATACCATCCGAACAAATCGCCCGGGCGGCTGCACTTTTTCCGCAGGCAGCGCAGCGTGACAAACACCCCGAAATCCCACAGGGATTCATAAAAGAAGGTCGCCATGTGCCACACCTGCGCGCCGCCCTCCGGGATCAGCACCGCCATGGGAAACCATTGCAGCGCGGGAGCCGTGATGGGCAGGCCGTAGGCTTCCATATTAAAATAATTGCCCCAGCGTCCAATGCACTGTGCCAGCGCCAGCCCCGGAACAATCATATCCGTCAGCGTCAGCAGCTTCAGCTTACGCTTTCTGGCGAACACCATCGCTGCCAGAAACCCGCCGATCAGTCCGCCATAGATCGCCAGACCGCCCTTCCAGATTTCCAGCACCGCAATGGGATTTTCCCGGAAAAGATCCCAGGTAAAGGCCACATAATACAGCCGCGCACCCACAATGCCGCAGGGGATCAGCCACAGCGCCAGGTCAATGATGGTATCCTTGGGCAGGCCCCGGCGCTTCTCCTCCCCCTGCGCCAGCAGCAGCGCCACCAGCATGCCCGTGACCATGGTCACGCTGTACCAGGGCAGGGAACCGAAAATGTATCGACTTGCGGGCATTGCCAACGCTTGCATCGTCGTCTCCTCCTCATGTCTTGCGAAGTTTCATTATAGAGTGCCACGCGGGGGGTGTCAAGTATACGAAAAGCCTGTGCGTCAGCTTTGTGAAAAAAATGCTTTTCATTTCTCACAAAGTGGGGTATACTGTTGTTGTCCGGCAAACCCAAGCGGCCACGTGCGGCGGAGGCGGATACATCAACAGGCTCCCGATTGACTGCCGAGGCGCTGCCAAGGCAGGAGATGAGCAAAGGAGGATACGTGCATGCTGTGTTTGAGATGCGTTCCGTAGTGCGTGACGGTGCGCTCTTTTTATACCCCAATCGGACAGATGGAGGCAGCGCATGAGCGAGGTTCGGCTTGGTTTTGTGGGCATTGTGGTGGAGGATCGCCACGTTGCCGGGCGGGTGAACGAGATCCTCTCCAGCTTCGGCGGGATGATGCGCGGACGCATGGGCGTACCCGACCATGAAACGGGCCATGCAGTCATCGGGCTAATCGTCGAGGGGAGCAACGAGCAGATCGGCGCCATGACGGGTCGGTTGGGCAATCTTCCCGGCGTGACTGTCAAAAGCGCGCTGACGAACAAAAAGAAGTAAAGGAGACATACATCTATGAAGAAGTTTTTTGCGGCGCTGCTGGCGCTGTGCATGATTTTCGGCATGACCGCCGCTGTGGCGGAGGAAGCCCCCATGAATATTTACGCGCTGAAGGGTCCCACGGGCATCGGCATGGTGCAGGTGATGGCAGAGAACGACGGCAGCTATGCCTTCACACTGGCGGGTGCGCCCGATGAGGTGGTTGCGGCGGTTGCCAGCGGCAGCGCGGATATTGCGGCAGTACCCACCAACCTGGCGGCAACGCTGTACAAAAAGACAAGCGGCAACGTGCAGTTGCTGGCGCTGAACACGCTGGGCGTACTGTCCATTCTCAGCGATGATGACAGTGTGCAGACCGTGCAGGATCTGGCGGGCAAGACCATTTACGCCACGGGGCAGGGTTCCACTCCAGAATATGTGCTGAACTACATCCTGGCGGCGAACGGTCTGACCGACAAGGTGACGGTGGAATACAAGGCGGAGCATGCCGAGCTTGCGACCATTGCCGCCGCGGGCGAGGTGCATCTGGTGCTGCTGCCCGAGCCGCATGTGACCAGCGTGCTGATGCAGAACGACAAGTTCCATGTGGCGCTGGACGTCACTGCGCTGTTTGAGGATGCGGCGAAGCTGAATGGTCAGGAAGGTGCGGTCATGTCCATGGGCTGCGTCATTGTGCGCAAGGATTATGCCGCAGAGCATCCCGACAGGGTTGCCGCATTCCTGGAGGCCTATGAAAAGAGCGTTGCCTTTGTGAACAGCGATGCCGCCGCTGCGGGTCAGCTGGTAGAGGCGCAGGGCATCATGCCCAAGGCTGCGGTTGCGACCAAGGCTATTCCCAACTGTCACATTGTTTTTATCACCGGTGCAGAGATGAAGGTGCAGATCGTGCCTTTCTTCCAGATGCTGTTTGATGCGAATCCCAAGTCTATTGGCGGCGAGATGCCGGGGGATGATTTCTATTACGGAGTGGAATAAGAAGACTGTGCAGGAGGATGTGGTTGCGTAGGTTTGGCGACACACCTCCGCGCTAGGATTTCCGCTAGAGAGAATTTCGTCCGTCTGCGGACGGACGACCTACTTTGCACTCGGGCAAAGTAGGCAAAACCGCCCGGAGGCCAACCAAATTTCCCATGTAACTAAGGCTGGCCCCCGGACCCCATGAGCGCCCCCAGCCATCGCCTGGATCGGAGCCTTCCCAGGGGGACACAACCGGGGTCTCCTCCGGTTCCGCTCCATGGCATTCCGTCGGCTGACCGTATACAGCCGCCGAAACGCCTTGTCGCTTAGGACAAGCGTGAGCTGCAAAAGATACCTGCACTGTAAATACTATTGTAACATGGGTGCATTAAAGCTGCACCTCGCACTAAAAGCCTCCCATGAAAGGGGAGGTGTCCCGAAGGGACGGAGAGGTTCCGTCTCCCCAAAGCCCCCTTCCGCAGAAGGGGGACAGCCGCCCCGTGGGCGGCAGAAGGATACTCTCACAAGCCGCGGTTCCAGGCATCACCTATTCTTCCCGATACAATTGCCAAAACTCCAAACGAGCCTCCTGCAATCTCACCGACCGCAGGAGGCTCGTTCATTATGCCTTACAATCTTCTCTTATTCAAAGCTCACCACATCGTCCGCACCATCTACTTGCAGCGTACCATCCGCCTCATCAAAGCTCGGCGTATCATCCGTTTCCATGGGTTCGCCAATGTACGCATACAGGATCGCGACAGGCCAGCTATACTGTCCCTGGGGATCATAGTTTTGCAGGTCGCCCTCATGGAAGTCAAAGTAGATGTTGGAGTACAGCGGCAGGGTCGGCAGCTCCTCATTAAAGCACTGCTGGAAGGCCAGCCACTTCTGCTCATAGGTCAGCAGATCCAGCGGTTCGGTCTTGTGCATGTCCCAGGCCAGCTCCATCAGCTGCTCATGAATGCTGCCGGTGGTGTTGATCGCGCCTGCGATCGCCGGGTTGCTGTTGAAGGTGAAAAAGGGATCGAACACGGAGAAGAAGTTCGTCGCCATGAAGTTCATGTCATAGCGCCGCTGACCGTCCACGCGGTAGTAGTCCGCCAGCATCTCCGTGAAGCTCACCTCATGCACCACCAGCTCCATGCCCAGCTTGGGCAGCGTTTCCTGAAGCTGTGCCAGCACGCGGTCTGCGCCGTCGTTCCCGGTCACCTTGGCAAAGTTGATGGTCAGCGGCATCAGGGTGCCGTCCACATCCTTGCAGCGCACGGTATCCTTCTCCGGGTCAAAGGCCTCGCCCTTGCTGTTCAGCGTCCAGCCGTCCGCCACCAGCAGCGCCAGCGCTTCGTCTGCATCCGGCTCATAGGTGTTCAGACTCTCCAGCGTCAGCTCGTCCCAGGCGGCGCTTTCCGCGTCCGTCATGTCCGCAGGGCGCAGGGTTCCCATGGCAGCCTGCGTCATCCATTGACCAATGCCGTAATAGCCATAGACCGGGATGCCAAAGTCCATCAGGTAATCACTGACAAAGCTCGCGGTGTCGAAGCTGTACGCGATGGCCTGCCGCACCGCCTTGAACTGGGTCGGCCCCTGCTCATTGGCAAAGGCGCAGAAGCCATAGCCCAGCCGGGCGTAGTTCTTCATGCCGAAGCCGTCCGCCGTCAGCGCCATGCCGTCCAGGATCACCTGACCGTCCACGCACTTGTTCAGCAGGCCTACCTCACCGCTTTGCAGCTGGTCGATCATCGTTTCCGGCTGCACAGGCACCAGCGTCAGCGTATCGATGACAGGCTTCACGCCCTCAAAGTTGCCCTTGTAGTAGGGGTTCAGTGCAAACTCCACCTGACCGCTTTCCGCATCATAGGAGGCCAGCGTGTAGGGGCCGCAGGTCAGGCTGGGATGGGCCGCATAGCCCGTTTCCGGGTCAAACAGCGTCTGCTGAAGCAGCTCCGCCGTGAAGGGAGCCTCCGCTGCCGGATCCTCCGCATTCACAAAGTGCGCGCCGTCCCGGCTATCCTCCACTGCGCAGCCAGGCGCAATCACGCTGATCGGATAGGGATTCACGCGGATGTTCGCCAACTCATAGAAGAAGGGCAGATACTCCGCCTTCACCGTGATGGAGAAGGTCAGCTCGTCCACCAGGCGCACGCCGCTGAAATACGCCGTCTTGCCCGTGTGATAGTCCTCATAGCCAACAATATGCTGGCAGCTTGTGCTTACGCCGCCCAGCTCCGTCACCTGGGGCGAAGCGTTCAGCAGCAGCGAGAACACATAGTCCGCGGCGGTGATCTTCGTTTCACCGTTGTTATAGCAAAGGTCGTCCCACAGCTTGATGGTATAGCGAGTGCCTTCCGCCGCAGCGGCAGTGGTCACCTCCTGCACCACCTGCGGGTCCGTGACGAACTCCACCTGCGTATCCCAGGTCACTGTGCTGTAGCCGTGAATGAGGGTACGCACGTCAATGTCGCTTGTGTTATTGCTCCACAGCTCTGTGAAAAAGCCGCCGGATACCTTGGTGGTGTTCCCCACCGTCAGGTGCGTCGGCTCCTCGCTGACAGGGCGGCCCAGCAGCGCGATCTCCGTGGTGCTGACGGTCTGCTCCGTCTCCTCCGCCAGCGCGGCGCAGGAGGTCAGCGCAAGCACCAGTGCCAGCAGCAGTGCGAATCCCTTCCGCATCATTTTTCACTCCTTTTTGTGACGGGGTCCGGCGAAGCTACGCCGGACCCCGCTGGGTTTAGTTGAAGCAGTCGCCCTCGTTCATGTTGATGCCGGCGCCCAGAGGTACGGGCGTGTCCTGAATGGTCACGAAGGTCTCCGTCTTGTGGATGTTGGTCAGGCGTACCGTGTCGCCGTCATACTGCGTCTGTGCGTAGTATCCGGCGGTAGCCGTCTCCACCACACGATAGGTGATCTCCGTAGCGTCTGCATGATACACGGGCAGGTTCTCAAAGCTGCACCGCCAGCCGTTCTCCGCAGAGATGGTCGCTTCCGCAATGGCTTCGCCGTCCGCAAAGAGGTATACGTTCAGCTGCGTTGGGCGGAGCTTCTCACGGTCGTTGCGGTCCTGCCAGGTCTTTTCCACCGTGATGCTCTTGTAAGCCTGCAGCACATTGCGGGTGTTGACGAACCGCGCCGTGCTGATCGTGTCGTAACGGATGGTACCGTTGCCGCCCGTGACCGTGGTGATGTAGTTGTCCTCATCGGCCTCCACCTCACGCACGCGGTAGGTGGTGCCAGCCAGCAGCCCCGTCACGGTGATCGCCGTGTTGCCCCTCAAGGTAATGTTCGCGCGTCCGTTCACAAAGTTCACATGCGCGTTCCGGCGTCCCTCGATGGCAAATGCGCCCTCCACAGGCCGTCCGTCAGGCAGGTTCGCGTTCACCACGAAGTGCCACTGGGTCGTTTCGTCCGTAGCGTCGCCCTCCAGCACCTTGCGCACCGTCAGGCTGCCCACCTCGCGGTGGTTGTCAAAGGTCACCTGGGTGTCGCCCGTGGTGACTGCGCCCTCATCGCCCGTGGCGGTGGTGGCATAGCCGTCCAGCGTGCAGTCCTCCTCCGTCACGGTGTAATCCGTGCCAGTCAGAATGCCCAGCACCGTCAGCTCCTGCTGATCCGCCAGGGTAAAGCTTGCGTCGCCGTTCTCGTCCACCGTCAGGGTCGTCTTTGCACCGTCCAGCGTCGCCTGATAGGTGCCGCTGATGTTCACGCCGTCCTTGCGGCTCAGGTGCAGGGCAAAGGCAAACTGCCGCTCGGGATCGCCGCCGTTGCCGCTCAGTTCCTTGCGGATGGTCAGGCTGCCCTCGTTGCGGGTGTTGATGAACTCCGCCGTGTAGCCCGTTTCCGCATCGCCGATGGTGTCGCCCAGGGTGTAGGTATCCGGCTGGGTGGTGTAGCCGTCGCTGAAGCATTCGTCATCCTCGGTGACGGTGTACGTCGTCCCCTTGAGCAGGCCCACAATGCGCAGGGTCTGACCGCCCTTCAGGGTGATGTCCGCCTTGCCGTCCACAAAGGTTAGCTCGGTGGGCGTTTCCATGGTGCCGTCTGCCAGCACCGCCGCATAGGTGTGGTCCTTCCACAGCTCCTCCAGCACCTCGTCCGTCCGCTCCAGCGTCAGGCTGAAGTGGAAGTCACGGCTGCCGTCGGTGGCGTTGCCCCGCAGGGTCTTGGTCACCTCCAGCGTACCCGTGGTGCGGTAGTTGGTGTAGGCCGCCGTGTATACGCCGTCCTCCTCCAGGATGGTGGCGTACCGGGTCGCGCCGCCCAGAATCTCATAACCCTCGGCGATGATGCTGTCATCCTCCACCACCGTGCAGAGGGTGTCGCGCAGAATGCCGGGGATGATCAGGCTCTCGCCGCCCTTCAGCTGGAAGGTCGCTTTGCCGTTCCGCACCTCCAGGGTCATCGGCGTGCTTTCCGTGCCGGAGATCACCTCGCATGCGTAATCGCGATCCAGCTCCTGCTGGAAGTCCGCGTTTTGCAGCGTCAGGGTGAAGTCGAACAGGCGCTTCGCCTCCGCGGCGTTGCCCGTCAGGGTCTTGGAAACCACCAGTGCGCCATAGGCGTTGCGGGTGTTAGTGACCGTTACGTTCACCATACCCGTGGTCACCACATGCTCCGCCACATGGTCGGAGTACACATAGTCCACGCCGTAGGGGCCGTTGGGGTAATCCTCCTCCTGGTACTTGTCTGCCTCGGTCAGGACAAAGCCTGTGCCGGTAGGCAGGTGAGCGATGGTCGCCGTTTCACCGCCCTTGATGGCGAAGTGCAGGGTGTTGTTTTCCACGGTGAGCATGCTCACCTGTGCCTCCTGGCCCTCGCGCCGGATGCCCAGCTCAAATTCCTTGCCATTCAGCTCTACGCCATCCTGCGGGATCAGCGTCAGGGCCATTTCAAAGGCTTCCTCGGGATCGGTATCGTTGCCCGCCAGCGCCTTCGTCACGGCGATGCTGCCCGTGTCGCGGTGGTTAATCACCGTGACCGTCTCCTGCTTCGCCGAAGTAATCATGCCCGTCTGCGGCTCGCCCGTGATGATGTAGCCATCCAGAATGAGCTGTCCGGTCACTTCCTCCACATGGTAGCCCGTTTTTTCCAGCACGCCCTTCACCAGCAGGCTCTCGCCGCCCTTCAGGGTGAAGCTGGCCTGACCGTTTTGGAAGGTGATGGTCGTTTCCGTCTTCGCGCCCGCCGCGTCTGTGAAGATCGCGTCATAGGTGTAGTCCACCGGCAGCGTTACCGTGGTGAAGTCCTGCTTGCCGTCCTTGTCGGTCGCAATGGCGGCCTCCACAGGGATCAGCGTTACGTTGAAGGTAAAGTCGCGATCCCATTCCTGATCGTTGCCCGTAAGCTGCTTGCTGATTTGCAGGTCGCCCACCTTGCGCTCGTTCACACAGGTGATGGACACCGTCTTGCCGTCCTGCGTCAGGCTGCCGGGCAGCACGTTCACGCGCCGATTCTCCTGCCAATAGCTGTTAAAGCCGTCGCTTTCGAGATAGCTGGCTTCCTCCGCCGTGAAGGTAGTACCCACGGGAATGTCGTGCAGGATCAGTTGCTCATCGCCCTTCAGGGTCACATGCGCCACGCCATTTTCCACTGTGACGCTTTCCGTTGCAGGCGCCTTGCCGCCCGCCGTGATGCGGGTCGCGCCGTAGGTACCGTCCAGGGCCACGCCGTCCGCCGTCTCCCGTGCAAAGCGCAGGGTAAAGGCGAAGTCCTTCTCGGTGAATTTCTCCGTGCCGTTGCCCGCAAACACCTTGTTCAGGGCCAGGTCGCCGGACATGCGGGTGTTGACGAAGCTGCACAGGCCGATCTCTGTGGTCAGCGGTGCAATGCTGCCCGCCGCCTCCAAACTATCTGCACCATTTGCCGTGGTGAAGTAGCCTTCTGCGCGGTAGCTGTCCTCGGTCACGGTGTAGGCCGTTCCCATCAGCAGCCCGGTCACGCGCAGCTTTTCATTGCCGCGCAGGGTGAACTGTGCCTTGCCGTCCGTGAAGGTCAGGGACGTTTCCGTCTCCGTGCCTTCCACAGTCTTGTAGGCCGTGTAGGTGTGGTTCTTCCACAGTGCCTCGCGCACGTCGTCCGTGCGGGTCAGCTCCATGGTAAAGGTAAATTCCTTATCCTTGTGGGTATCGTTGACTGCGCCCGTGCCAGCCAGCGTCTTGCTGATCTCCACCTCGCCCGTGGAGCGGGTGTTGACGTAGGTCACCGCGTAGCTGCCCTTATCCTCAAGGATGGTTCCCTCCGCGCCCTCGCTGGTCACGGTGTAGCCGTCCAGCAGCAGGTCGTCAGTGGTCTCCTGCACGGTGTAGCGGGTGTCGCGCAGAATGCCCGGGATGGTCAGGCTCCAGCCGCCCTTCAGGGTGAAGGTCGCCGTGCCGTTTGCCACCGTCAGGGGCAGCTGCTCCGTGCTGGCAGTCACGCTGCCGTCCTCGCCCTTGACCAGCTTGGTCAGCGTGCAGTCATAGGTCTTGTCCAGATCCTGCTGGAAGCCCTCGTTGTTCAGGGTCAGCGTGAACTGGAAGTCGCGGGTCTCCTCGGTGAAGTTGCCCTGCAGCGTCTTGCCGATGGTCAGTCCGCCGTAGCTGTTGCGGGTGTTGGTGACCACCGCTGCCTGCCGCGCGTCCTCCGAGGTTTCCTCGCCATCGGGGATCTCCAGCTCCTGCGTGGTGTAGGTCACCGTGTAGGGGCCGGTGGTCTGCGGCGTGTTGACATCCGTGTAATTTTCATCCGTGTAGTCGCTGCTTTCGGTCAGCATCGCCGTGGTTCCCCAGGGCAGACGGCTGATGACAGCGGTCTCCCCGCCCATCAGGGCAAAGATCACCTTGCCGTCCGTCACCGTCACGGTGCCTTCCTTGGCCTGTGCCGTGCGGCCCGTAATGCTGATGGGGAAGGTCAGGCCCTCCAGGTCGATGGGTTCCTTGCCCTTCAGCTCCAGCGTCATCTCAAAGGCCTTGTTCGCCTCGGTGTTGTTGCCGTACAGCGCCTTGGTGATGGTCAGGCTGCCGCCCTCGCGGCGGTTCACCACGGTCACCTTGTCGGTGCTGTCCGTGTTGATGTCGCCGATAGCGCCGTTGTTCTCCTCGTTTACCCGGAGCGTCGAGCCTCCCAGCACCGTGGACGTGCGATAGCCTTCCTTTTCGCTGGTCGCCGTCACATTGCCCGTGGTGCGGACGATCTCCTCCACCGTGTAAACCGTACCCGTCTGGATACCCTTGATGAGCAGGCTCTCGCCATGCTTCAGGGTAATGAGCGCCTCGCCGTTGTCATCCAGCGTCAGCGTATCAAGCGCGCCCTCGCACTGGAAGGTCTCGTCTGCCAGACGCTCCTGCTTCGTTACGCCATTGGTCATCGGGGTGACAGACCACATGGTCACCTTGAAGGTGAACGCGCGATCCGTTTCGCCCAGCTCGCCCTGCACCTGCTTGGCAATGTACAGGTTGCCCACGCTGCGCGTGTTGACGAAGCTGGCGGTCTTTTCATCCGGCTGCGTTTCATCGCGCTGGATCAGCATGCCCACATCCCCCGTTGCCGTGGTGGTGAAGCCGCCGTCCTTATAGCCGCGGTAGTTCTGCTCGGTCACGGTGTACTTCGTGCCGGCGGGAATATCCAGGATCTTCAGGGACTGACCATGCTTCAGCGTAAAGGTCGCAAAGGTCTCGCCCTGCTCCGTGCGGAAGGTCAGGCTGTTCAGCGCGCCCTCCGTGCGGTAAGTGCCTGCCAGCTCCACGCCGTCGGTCTGGGCACGGGTCAGCACCACCTTGAACTGGAATTCCTTGTCCTTGTAAGCGCCCATGTCTTCGCCCTTGACCACCACCTTCTTTTCCACGGTGAGGTTGCCGACAAAGCGCTGGTTATAGAAGCTGTACGCCTGCTGAGCGCCCACAGTGCCGCTTTCGCCAAGGCCCTGCACACGCGTGCCGCCGTTGACCGTGTAGCTGGTCACATAGCCGACGGACAGGTAGCTGCGCTCGTTCAGCTCATAGGTCACACCCTGCAGAATGTCCTGAATGTCAAGGGTCTCCCCTGCCTTCAGGGTGAAGGTCGCGCCCGCGTCCGTGCTGAGATCCAAGGTCGGATAGGTCACAACGCCGTTCTTGTCGGTCTTGACCGCCGTGTAGACCTTGCGCCACTGGGCGGTATCCACATCCGCCGGGCCGCCGGTGAGCTTCAGGGTGAATTCAAAGGCTTCCACCTTATCCTTACCGCTGCCCATGCCCGTTTCGGTGCCGATGGTGTGCTTGCTGACGGAGAGGTCGCCCGTCTCGCGCTTGTTGGTGAAGGTGACCGCAAGGGTCTGACCCTCCCAGGGCGTGGTAACGTTCACGCTGTCCGCCGTGCGCTCCGCCGTTTTGCTCGTCTTGACCAGGGTCGTGTAGCCGAGCTGCTTCACCTGCTTGAAGGCTCCCTCATAGGTCGTGCCGACCTCGGTCACCGTGCAGGCTGTGCCGCTCAGAATGCCCTTGCCGGTGTCATGCTCCGCGCCGGGATTCAGCGCCGTGAAAGTGATGCTCTCGCCGCCCTTCAGGGTGAAGCGCAGTGTACCGGTGTGCTTATCCGCACTCAGTTCCTCCACGGTCAGGCTACCCGTTTCGGTTCCCTTCACATAGTCATAGCTTTCACTCAGCTCAAAGCTCGGGTTGCTCAGCTCCACCTTGAACTGGAAGTCCAGGTCCTTGCCGAAGCCGCCGTCCTCCAGCTGCTTGATGATGGTCAGTCCGCCGTAAGCGTTGCGGGTGTTCTGCACGGTGACCAGCGCCGCCTTTTCCAGACCGGCTGCCACAACGTGCTTCTCCGCCGCGCCGTCGCTGTAGGTCACGCCCACGGTGTACTTGCCGCCGGGATAGCTGTTACCGATATACTTGCTGTCCTCCACCACGGTGTAGGTGGTGCCTGCGGGGATGTTGCTGAAGGTGACGCTGGCGTTGTGCTTCAGCTTCACATGCAGCTTGCGCACCGGGCCGTCGCTGGTCAGCTCCACATCCCGCACTGCGCCGTCCGAGAACGCCGCGCGGTAGTCGGCCTTATCCTTGCTCAGCACCACGTTCGCGCCCGCCTCGGGGGTCAGGATCAGCGTGATGTCAAAGTCCTCCACCGCATTGGCGTTGTCGCCGCCCTCGCCGTTGTTGCCGCTCACCTGCTTGGTGATGCGCACCGCACCCGTGTTGCGGGTGTTGGTGATAACCACCGTGTTGGGGTTGCCATCCAGGTTTGCGGTGATCGTGCCAGAAGCAAAGGATGTGCTGGGCACATAGCCCTTCTTCATGGTGTCGGTGTTGGTGGCTTCAATGATCTCGTAATAGGTACCCGCAGGGATGTTTCGCACCAGCAGGCTCTTGCCCTCGCCCGCCTGCAATTGATACAGGCTCAGGTCAAAGGCAAACTCCTTGTATGCACCCTTCTGCGGGTCGGTTCCCTCCCCGGTCTTGACCAGGCTGGTCAGCGCACCCGTGACGGGATAGCTGTCCTGCAAGGTCAGGTCGTTGCGCTCGTACAGGCGCAGGGTGAAGTGGAACACATCCTCCGCGTCCGCCGGGGTGTTGCCCGCCAGCAGCTTGGTGAAACTCAGGTTGCCCAGGTCACGGCTGTTGACAAACACTACCTCACAATGCTCCGCCACCTCGGTGATGGTGCCGCTTGCCGTGTGGGTCTGCGTGCCGTCCACCATGGTCACAAAGCCCTCGCTGCCGTAGGCCGTTTCTTCAATCGTATACTGTGCGCCGATGGGCAGCTTGCTCAGCGTTACCTGCTGATCCGCGCGCAGCGTCAGGGCAGCCTTACCGGAAGCGTCCAGCGTTACCTCGCCGTAGTTTCCCGTCAGGGGCTTATTGTTCTTGTCCTTCACCGTCAGGGTGAAGTCAAAGTCCGTGCGCACGCCCTTGCCCTGCGCCGCGTTGCCCGTCACCTGCTTGCGCAGGGTCAGCGTGCCATAGGCGTTGTTCACAAAGGTGTATACGAACTTGTCGCCCACGCGCTTCGGCTGCGCCTGACCCAGGTTCGTCAGCGTTACCGCCACGTTGCCCTTCTCGTCGTCCTGCATGGACAGCTTGAAGCGATAGTTGGTCGCGTCATAGATGATGCCCGCGTCCTCTGCGCCCGCCACCTCGGTAAGAGTGTAGATGTATTCCTTGCCCGCGTCGGTCTGGTCAAACTTCAGCACGAAGTTGAAGTCGCCGTTCGCGTCCGTGGTATCCGTCAGGAAGCCCTCCGTCAAGTGCGGGTCGGCGTGATCCGCATCCGCCGTCAGTCGGAAGGTGAAGGCGGTGTCCTTCAGGCTGCCGCCCACAAACTCCTTCTTGCCGATGAGGACAAACTGGCCTGCCGCCTCATAGGGGTTGGTCACGGTCACAACGTCCGTGCTGGACTTCGTGTCGTCGTTCTTGCTGTTCAGGATGAAGTAGTTATTGCCCTGAATGCCTTCGCCCGTTACCTTGCCATTGGCGGCGCTGACATTGCCATCGCTGGTGATGGTCAGCTTATCCGCCTTGTAATAGCTGGCTGTGGAGGAGGTCTCCACCACCACATAGCTGCTGTAGAAGTTCAGATACTTCTCGCTGCTGCTGATGAAAGAAACGTTACCGTTGCCGTTGGTCACCAGGGTATCCACCAGGTCGGCGGCCTTCAGCGTCACGCCCTGCGCCAGCTGCTCGTCGGTGTAGGGGCCGTAGATCTTGAATGTCGCGCCCGTCAGCACCTTGCCGTTGTCCGTCTGCTTGTGGATGCTCAGGTTGCGGGTGCGCACCAGGCCCAGGTCGAAGCTGTAGTCATCCCCGGGCAGGTAGAACGCTTCGCTAACGTAATTCGCGCCGCTGCGCTTGAAGTTGCTGTCCAACTCACGGTTGCCAAAGGCGCTGTCCGCATTGGGCGCCTTGCTCGCGCCCGCGTAGGCCTTGGTCACCGCATAGCCTGCAGGGATCTGATCCGCACTCACCATCAGCTGATAGGTGTAGTGGCTGGTACCCTGCATGGCGCTCTGATCCACATTGCCGTCCTTGTCAAAGGCATCGGTCACGCCTGCACGGATCACGCCGGGCAGCAGTCCGCCGATGGTGTACTCGCCGTTGACCGTGGTCGCCGTGCGATACATGGCGGCGCTTTCCTTGCCATTGATGCTGGTGTACAGGTTGAACTTCACGCCGCCCGCCGTGTAGCTGGGTTCGTCCTCGTCCTGGAGGCCGTTAGCGTTCTTATCGATCCATACGCGGTTACCCAGGGACACCGCACCGGGTACGATGACCACCTTGGCCCGCTCACTGGCGGCGGTCAGTTCCATGCCGTTGGCAAGGTAGCCCGCAACGCCCTCGTTGACCGCCTGGTTGAAGTACGCGCTCTGCTCCACCGTCTTGGGAGCCTGCGCCGTAAAGCTCAGCACAGCCGTCTGGCCTGCGGGAAGCTGCACATTTGCGTCCGCCATCACCAGGAAAGTCTTCGCCCCCGCGCTGCTGTCCGTCCAGTCGCCGCTGAGGTTCTTCACATCCAGGCTTTGCAGCTGCATGGTGGTATAGCGCTGGGTGGAGTATTTCACCGTGTAGTTCACGGACTCACCAGCCACCACCAGGCCTTCAATGCGCACATTTTCAGGCGTCCATGCCGTGCCGCGCTGGTCCCCCACCTCCGGCAGATAGTCCAGGAAGTACAGGTTCGAGACCGCTGCGCCTGCGCTGCCCGCCTCGCCGTTGACCAGCACCAGCTTATACTGGATGCGGCCCTTGGAGGGAGCATCGTCCCGGCTCAGGTTTGCCACGGCGAAGCCGCTCACGTCATAGTAGTTGTCCAGCCCGGACTGATCCGCGCTGACCAGCTTATAGACGCTCTGGCGGTTCATCTGGATCATGTTCAGGTCATGGGTTGCCCGAATCGCCTTGTAATCCTTGCCCGAAGCGTCCACCGTGACCGTCTGGCCCGGGTATGCGCCGCTGTCCGCATCGCGGAAAACGTCGCCGTTCGGGTTCTCCTGGCTCTTGGGCATGGTCTTCTGGCTCGTCAGATAAGCCACGTTCTGAATGCGGGTATCCGTATCTGCCAGCAGACCGGAGGTACGCACCTTCGCCTGCACCGTGATGAGGATCTGCTCGCCCGCCTTCAGCTCGCCGCTCAGACTGACCACCAGCTGCTGACCGTTCAGGTCAATGGCAGCCGTTCCCGCACCGTTAGGCGCAGTCACCTGAATGCCGCTCTTTTCCACCTCCAGCAGGTCGGGAATGTCGTCGATCACCATCGGCTGCATCAGCGGGAGCGCCGTGCTGTCGGTGGTCTTGTTCGTCACGGTCAGCGTATACAGTACCTGCTGACCGGGCTGGATGGTTCTGTCCTGCGTCTGGTCAGGCAGGGGCGTGCCGTCCGTGTCCAGAACCTCGCCGCTCTTGGTCAGGGAGATCAGCGGCAGTTCCCGGGCCTTTGCCACGGCTGCGTCCGCCTGATCCTCGGCGGTGGAGAAGCTCTCGCCGCTGTCGCCGCCCCAGAATTCAATGTAGTAATGCAGGGTCGCGGTGGCCTTGTTGGTGATGGTCTTCACCGCCGCCTGCTGCGCGTTGCTGGCCTGGTACATTTCCATGGTCAGGTCGATATTGCCTGCCTGGAAGCCAGGATCAATGGACTTCTGCGTGCTGTTCCATTCACCATAGCGCACCTGGAAGCCGCAATACTTCAGGTCCTCGCTTTCCTCAGTGAACTGAATGGTCAGGCTGCCCGTGCGGATGTCCTCCGCGCCGCCGATGCGCTCCCATGCGCCCGTGTCCACACGCTTGCCGTAGACCGTCACCGGGATGCTCTCCAGGCTGATCTGGCTGTAGTACATGGACTGGGTATACTTCGCTGGGGCAATGGTCAGGCCGCGCAGGCGATAATCCGCCTGGGTCGCTTCGCCCTTCGCACCCTTGAAGGTGACCTGGCTGTCTTCCACAACAAAGTCCTTCAAAGGCAGCTGAATGGGCTTATTCTGCTGGGTGAAGCCGCTCAGACGATAGCTGATGGACTGCCAGTCCTCCTGCAGGCTCTGCACCTGCGCACCGGAGATGACATTCTTGTCCAGCTGCAAGTCTGTAGTGGAAGGCACCGGCACGTTGCCGAAGGTCGCCACCACCGTGCCGCCGTCCTCGGGAACAGTCACCGTCCGTACAGGATTCCAGGGATCGTTCTCAGACTTCACTTCCGGCATGAAGAAGAAGTTGCTGGTCTGGTCGTCCTTCTGCTCGGTCACCGTGTAGGCGCCGGGATCCAGATCGGTCAGATAGTCAAAGCTGTAGTAGGTGCCGTCCGCATGCACCAGACCGTCCTCGACGTTCCAGAGGCCGCCGGGCAGGGTTACGCCCGTGCGCTTGGTGACAACCGCCTCGGCATTGTATCCCTCGCCCGTCACCGCAAAGCGGATCGCCAGCGGCACAGTGTCGCGGTTGCTGCGATCCTCTACATTATATTTCAGGATCAGCAGCGAACCCTTGGGCGTGTTGTAGCCCTTCAGGGCCGTGGTCGTGTTCGATGCCACGCGGTACAGCGTTGCACCGCCGGAAATGGTCAGACCATTCACGACCTCCACATCCGTCAGGGTGTCCCCCACGACCTGCTTCAGTGTCAGGCTGCCCGCCACATAATGGGCAGGTACGCCCGTCTCTGCCACAGCATAGAAGGTGCCGTCATTGAGCTTTGTCAGGTTATTGAAGCTGAGGGTACCGTCCTTGGCGGTGGTCTGCTTATCCACCTCGATCAGGATACTGCCCATCACGCGATACAGCGTGAAGGTCGCACCTGCCAGCGGATGGTTCTCCGCGTTGGTGCTGCCATACTTGCGCCCATACTTGGTCAGCGTGATGTACAGACCCGTGGTGTTGACGATGGTCACCTTCTGGTTTTCTCCGCCATAGGTGAAGGTCACCTTGGTATCCTTTGCGGGCTTCACATAGCTCGCCGGAGTGAAGACCTCCTCCAGGTAGCAGTCAAAGGTCAGCACCGTTGCATCCGACTGCTTCACTGCGTCCACAGGCAGCTTGATCGTGTAGGTCTCCGGCTGCTCCATGGTGGTCCACTCCTGACGCTTCACCGTCTCCTTGGACCAGGTGCGATCCGTCTGGTAGTAGACCTTGTTGTTGTCCGCATCCAAATAGTACAGGGCAAACTTCGCACCCACCACCGGCGCGGCAGGCTCGTTGTCATCCGTCTTTTCCAGGGTGAAACTCGCCGTGATGGGATAGTTCACGAAGGACACCTGCACGGGGTACTCCGCCGTGTTCGATGCCTTGACCTCAATCTTGGCTGTCCAGCCGTCCGTATCCACCCATTGGGGTGCGCTGGCATCCGCCAGATCGGGATACTTCACCGTGTACTGGCCCAACCAGCCATCGGTGAGTTCCTTCAAATAGTAGATGCCGGGATCCAGCTTGAAGGTACAGCTGTAGTTATTTGCCTTCGTCAGATTAAACGCATCAATCTGCTGGCCCTTGTTGCCTTCCTTATAAATGCCAAAGCGCACCTGTGAATCTGCTGCACCCACAAAGCTCTTGGATACGCTGATGTAGCCCTTGGGGGTATTCGCAATGTCCAGCGTGGTCACATTCGCGAAGCTACCCTCAGTGAGGTCTTTATCGCGATACGCCTCCACAGACGTGCCGTCATAGCGTACCTTCACATAGCGAATAGCCGCCGTTACATAGTCTTCGCTTGGCTTCTCAATGACTGCATACCAGCCAGGAATCAGCCCCGGCACCGTTGCAAGACCTTGCTCATTCGTTGTCGCAGGAGTAAGCTCTGTGTGATACCCGGACCCTGGCGCACGTTTGCTGTTCACATTGCTCTTCGTAAAATCGCAGCGCAGAACACGGAACACCATGCCCGCAACGGGCTTGCGGTCCAGTTCATTCGTCTTGACGATGGTGAAAGCACCCTCGCCCGCGTTCTGCACCTGGAAGGTGTAGCTTTCCTCTGTGCCAAAGGTATGGCTGAGCGTGTTGTGCAGCGCAAAGTTCGTCTGCGTTACGCCGGACAGGCCCACTTCCTCAATGGTGTACGTTCCCTCGCGGGATACCTCCACATAGTCCGTGTAGCCGTCCTCGCCGGTAGTCAGCAGCAGGCGGCCTTGATTGTCAGCAGGCTCGTTCGCCTTGGCCATCACATAAGCGTCGTCCCGCTTCAGCAGGAACTGCTTGCCGCTTTCCGCCTCATTCGTGCCGGCATTTGTCTTGCCAATGCGCAGCCGCCGCCATGCCACGTCGTACAGGTTGATGGCCTGATCCTGGCCCTTGCCGACGGTCGGCGTGGTGAACTCCACCCACGCGGCGTTGTCGTTTTCGTAGCCGTCCACAGAGGCCAGCTCGCGATATTCATAGGTGGTGTGGGGCTTCAGCAGGAAGTAGGCATAGCCATCCTCCCCGGTGGTCGCCTGCTGTGCGGTGGCATCATTGCCCTTTTCGCGCACCTCAATCACAACGCCTGCCAGCGGCTGCGCCCCGGCATGCCCCGTACTTCCCTCCACATAAGGATAGCCGAACTTGCGAATGCGGATGGAAGAGTATTCATTCAGATAGTTCAGAATGGCATTGCTGCCCGTGTAGGTCGTGTCCGTGGTGGTGGTGCTGTTTTCTCCGCCGACCGTCGTCACCGTCAGGGGATAGGTCAGCGCCTCGGGGGTCACGTTGTCAGGCCAGTTCCCCTCCACCAGCACGAAGTTTGCACGGTATTCGCCGTTCTCCGTAATGGTAACGTAGTCCTTGGTCTGCGCATTGTGCGCCAGCTCGTGCATCTTAATGGAAGTAGACACGCCGAAGGCATGCTGCCCGGATTCATTCAGGCCGGTGGTCATGGACGCAACACGAATCGTGCCCGCATCCGTCTGCACCAGCTCGCCGTTCTCATCCGCCAGATACACGCCAAAGGTCACGCCAGCCAGCGGCATTTTGCCGCCGTTCGCCAGCACCAGCAGCTTTTCAACAATGATGTTCACATAGCGAATCTTCTCGGATTCGCCGTCCTCTTTGCGCTTGTTGATCGCCGTCAGCTCGGTCAGGCCGCTCTTGGTCAGGGTCTCCGTGCCTTCCACGCCCGCCGAGGCATAGGGACCGTACCAGCCATCGCCCATCATCGTGTAGCCGTCGGGCGCTTCCGTCTCGCGCAGGAAGTAGACATAGCCCTCATAGGGGTGCTGATTGGTCAGGAACGTACCGACACTGCTGCCGTAGTTCGTACCCGTCTCATAGAGATAGTCCAGCTTGTACTGCGCAGCCTGCTCCGCCGTCAGGGTCTCGGGCTTGCCCAGCTCCTCCCAAACGGTCAGCGGGATGCCGTACAGCTCAAACTTGGCATGATCCAGCAGCTTCTCGTCCTCGTCCACCTTGGTGACCTTGAACTGCGCATAGGGATCATAGTTGTCGAACTGCCCCGAAAGAGTGTTGCTTGCCGCGGTCATCAGGTCGAACACCTGCGCACAGTAGCCGCTGATGGTCTGCGCGTCCAGCGTCATGCCCACAAGCGCCCCGGCCTGTGCAAAGGTCTTGCCCGCAGGCGGATCGGCGGGTGCGCCCGTCTCCACCACCAGGTACTTCTCCGTTGCGTTCAGCTCGCCAAAGCTCAGGCGACCATCCTTGTCCGTCACGCCGCTGCTCACCAGCGCGTCCGCCGTGTAGGTGCCGTCCTCGTTTACCGTCACATGGTAAATGTCGAAGTTGGCGCCCTCCAGCACCTTACGGATGGGGTTGCCCTTGTCGCTTTCCCAGGCGTTGATGATGAACTTTTGCAGCTGAATGGTTCCCTGCGGATCGTTCGTCACCTTCACATTCGTGACGTACTGATTGTTCTTGAGCGTCTCGCCCGCCACCACCGTCTCGGTATAGGTTGGCGGCACATAGCCCGCAGGCGCAGTCACCTCGGTCAGGGTATACTGGATCAGCGCCTGATTGTCGCGGCGCATGCGCGGCACATTGGTGAAACTCAGGCTTCCGTTTTTATTCGTGGTTCCCTGGCGGAAATACAGTCCCGTTTCGTCATCGCGAGTAAAACCTGCGGCCTCCAGCAGTGCTGCCGTCTCGTCATCCACGGCTTCCGCCGTCAGGGTGAACACTGCGCCTGCCAGCTTCGCGCCGCTCTTGACGTCGGTCTTTTGCAGCTTGATTGCGCCGCGGTTCAGATAGTTGACCACCGTCGCCGCCGTGACCTCGTCCGCCGTCAGCGTGTAGGGGCCGTAATAGTCCGTGCTGGGCAGCAGATCTTTGCGGGAGGTGGAGAGTTCCTTTAAATAATAGGTGCCGGGAATCGGAATGACCACGCGGCCGCTGCCATTTTCCACGGTGAAGGTCAGCGCCTGTCCATCCACCTGCACGGCCTCGAAGGTGCCGTCCTCCAGCTTGACATACACGCCAAAGGTGAAGGTACCGTCCTTTGCCAGCGCCGTCTTGCCGTCAGAGGGATTCAGCTGATTCTTGGTCAGCGTCAACTCCGGCAGCTTGTCATTCTTCAGCGCGGCATAGGCAACATAGCGGTCGCCTTCCTCGTCCACCGCTGCCTTCACAGTTGTTTCAACCTCCGACTGGGCCTGCATCATGTAGCCCGCCGGCGCAGTCTTTTCCACAAACTTGTAGCTGGTTCCCACAGGTACGCGGTTGTACACGATCTGACCGTTTGCGTTGGTCATGCGCGTTTCCAGCTTGGTGTATTCCGTTTCGCCGGGGCGGCGCACATACACGTCAAACTCCGCATCTGCCAGGGGTTCATCTGCGGTGTTCATCTTGGTGAACACCACCTTGCCGACCTTTTCCTTATTCTCGGCAGTGATTTCCAAATAGTTGACCTGCTTGTCGCCGAAATCGCCGGGGATGAGATAGGTTTCCCCATTCAACTCCACGGTACGGCAGTTTGCAGTCACCTCATACTTGATGTTGTTGACCTCATGCAGGACGTAATAGTACAGTGCGCCATGCTCGTCCGTCACGGGCAGGTCGGTGAAGTTCGCATGACCGTCCGCCCCCAGGGTGATATGGAGACCCGTAGCCTCCAGCGCCTCCGCGCTGCCGGTCCACTCGGTATAGCGCAGCAGCTCGAACTCCATGCCTGACAGGTCGGTCAGCGCATTCACGTTGCCGTCCGCATCCATCTCCCAGGCCTTCTTGGTCAGACGAATCTGACGCTTCGCCAAATCGTCGAAGCTCACCTCGCCGCTGACCTTGCCCTCCGCCGCAAAGTCGATGAACTGCGGTCCAGTCAGCGTCTCATAGTAGGCATCATAACCGTTCGCCGGTTCGTTTTCCGTCACACGGTAATACCAGGTCTTGCCCTCGCTGTTCGTGCGCTCCACAGTCAGGGAAACGCTGCTCGCCTGATCCAGCGTCAGCACCTCGCGGTAGTCCGCATCCTTCAGGCTTTCGTCTACAAAGGCTGCATCCAGCGAACGCTCCACCGTGAAGGAGAAGTTCTTCGCCTGCTCCGCGCCCACATAGTCTACGATGGGCGCTCTGCCGTCGCCCGCCTTGTCCAGCACGCCGAACTTGTTGACCGTCAGCGCTGCATAGTTGCTTTCGTTGACGATCCACTCTGATGCATCCTGGGACAGGTCGTCATACTCCCGGGGCCTCACGGTAATCGTCTTGTCCTTCGCAGGCTTGTAGCCCTCGGGCCAGGACACCTCACGCAACACATAGGTCGTACCTTCGTCCGCAGAGGTCAGCACGAACGTCGCCATGCCGCGGCTGTCCGTGGTCACCACATTCTTGGTGACCTCCTGTCCGTCCGCCGTGTACACGCGGAAGCCCACGCCCTCCAAGGGCTTGCCGTCCGCGTCCACCTTCTTGATCTGTACGATGCCCTGATACTGCACCCGGTTGAGGAAGGAGACCTTCGCCGTCTGCTCCTCCTCCACCTCCACGGTGACATAGGACGGAGCCGCGTCCGCAGTGCTGTCGGGCTTACCCGTCTGCATCACCACATAGGAACCGGGGGCCAACTCGCCCGTCTTGGCGGTGCCGTCGCTGTTCTCGGGAACCGTCAGCTTCGTCACAGGCTGCGCGCCCTCTTTGACCACGCCATCCACCACGTCTTCCGCGCGGTAAACTTCGAAGGTCGCCCCGCCGGGGAACAGGCGGCTGTACACCTGATTGTAGCTGACTTCCAGCTCCTCACCCGCATGGTCCTTCAGGCCCAGCAGCTCACTCACCTGCAAATAGCCGGGTTTCGTCTGTTTATAATAGGAAGCGTTTGCGCTGTCCTTCTTCGTCACAATATCGGTAGGGCCTACCGTCTTGTAGGTCAGCGCTGCCACGTCAGACTGTTTGAAATGCTCCTCAATGACCTCGCCGCCATACGGCACAATGAAGTCATCCAAGTCGTAGACCACCGTCACCTTGTAGCGGGTATAGGCCGGGGTCGCAATACCGTTGTCCAGCAGTACAGTGTTATAGTAGGTCGTGGAGATGGTCTTGCCGTCCCAGTCCGCATCCTTGTCTGCGTCCTTGCTGACGGTGTTGACAACGCTGCTTCCATCATAGGCCTCGATGGAAGCGCGCTTGACCTGCACCTTGCCGCTGAAGCCCGCGGGGTGGGTCATGGTGTCGGTCAGCTCGAACGCATCAAAGTTCAGCGTACCGTTGACGGTGTAATCACTCGTCGTGCCGCTGATGGTCTTGCCGTCGCTGCCGACCTTGCCAGCCTCGATCCAGTAGGCGAAGGTGATCTCGCCCTTTTCCGTATCGACCTTGTAGCCCGAGAGATAACCATCGCTGGTGACCGGCTTCTTGGTCACGTTCCACTCATTGGAAGCCGTGTTCGTCACCTGCGTATTACTGGTGATGGTCACGTTCTTCGTTTCGATCATCATCGTCTCGGGTTCCACGTCCGGCAGCTCCCTGTCAGACACCGTGACCTCCGAGTGGAAGGCCACCTGCACATTCCCGTAAGTTTTCTCTGTAGGAGCCGTACCGTTGTCCACCATGCGGGCGAATACCTGCTGGTTTACGTTACCACCAGTGGTCTGCATCTTGCCCAGGTCCACAACGTAGGTGCTGCCGCACTCCACATAAACGCCGTCCACCTGCTTCATGAAGACAATGCCTTCAGGCGCAGTCAGCGTCACCGTGGTCTTCTCATAAGCGTCGAAGCAGCGCAGCTGATCGCTGCCGTTGTCCACCTTATAGGTCGGGGCTGTTGCATTGGAGACCAGCAGATTGTACGCAAATATCTCGCCGGTCGGCACATCTTTTGCCGTCGTAGACAGCCGGACGGTAAACAGCCCCTTCCCCTCAATGGCCTCGCGGGCCTTGGTATAGGCTGATTCCTCGCTGTCCTTCGTCTTTTGCGCACTGGCCGTGACCGTCACGGTGTTGCTGTAGACCGTATCCGCCAGCGCGGACACAGGCAGCAGCTGCACCACCATCATGATTGCCAGCAACATGGACAGGATCTTCTTCATTGCAGCTTCCTCCCTTGATAGGACTTATTGCTTGACGCTTGCGAATTGCAGGGCATGGGTCTAGGGGGCGGCCCCCCGGTGTACATCCACGATGAGCAGCCGCAGCCTAAGCGCAGCGCCCCTTTTGCTCATGTTCTTCTGCTATCTTGCCCACTGTCTATACG
>CAKTYE010000014.1 GCA_934631985.1 uncultured Clostridia bacterium
TTTTCGGACTGCGCCGGAATTGAACGATCCTCCCTGCGAGAAGGAGAGCAGAGGACGAAAGCCTACTACTGCCACCCTTATAGTTCCTATGAACGGGGAAGCAATGAAAATCAAAACGGAATGCTTCGCCGCCCCTTCCCGAAAGGAACCAGCTTTGACGAGGTTACATCTGAGCAAGTAGCCGCCGCAGAAGACTGGCTGAACAATTACCCGCGGGCTATGTTCGACTACAAATCTTCTAACGATTTGTTTCAGGAATGCTTATGCACGTTGAGCTGAATATTTTCTTTCGCTTTTTTTAGCTTTTGATATTGACATTCGCCATCGGGCATGTATGTCCGATCCTGCAAGGGGCTGTTTACTTTTCGCCGCGCAGCCCCTTCGCCAGCACGGCGACCAGCTCGTCCTGCTGCTCTGCAAGGGTGCGGGTGGTGTCAAAGCGAATGGGCTTGGCAACCAGAAACTCATGCTTGCGGTAATCCACATGCACCGGGTAAAACGTCAGCGCCTTGCCGGTGGCGCGAAAGTACATGGTGGCAATGTTCAGAAAGCCTGTGTTGATCCAGTCGTGATGGGACTGGTAGCCGGAGGGCTGCTCCGGGAAAATGATCAGATGATCGCCCGCCTTCAGCCATTTCAGGCTTTGCCGCATGGTGGTCATTACCCGCGCGTCGTGATACACCGGCACGGTGGGCGCGCAGTTCAGGATGGGAGGAAGCACCGCCGCCGCCAGATAGGGGAGCGTCGCATTGTACAGCGGCTCCAGGCGGCATCCGGGCTTCCACCAGTAGTCCTGGCGCACATAGGCAGGCACCTGCTTCGCGTCCAGCACCTGCGCGTTGACCCAGGCATGGCACTGATCCCGCAGGGGGAACTTGGCGCACATGTCGATGGGACCGAATGCGCCCGCGTGGTTGCAGACAAACACCGACGGCTCGCCGGAAAAGGGCTCGGTCCAGGTGGTACGCATGGCGGGCGTAATAGCCCGGGCGATGCCGCTGAGGATCTTGAAGGCTTTGGTGGGCAAAGGGGATTCCTCCATACTAAATACATATGCTGACAGAGGCCTTATCACAGCGGTCTGCGATAAGGGTATCAAAACTATGATACCCGGTCGTATGGCAATCGTCAAGCGCGAATTTCGAAAAACTGCGCAGCGGTATGCGAAAGCCAGCCCCGCAAGGGTGTGCCGCACCATGTTTTACAAGTGGAAGCATTGACATTTCGGGCGGGTTGTTTTACCATGGAGCATGAATAGTCATGCCTTGAAAATGGCAATTTTTCAGAGCTTGGAGGCAGCGGACGTATGCAAACGACGCGCTTGAAAAAACTATGGACGGGCCTGCTGTGCCTGATGCTGTGCGCACTTCCCCTGACGGGACTTGCGGCGCAGACCACGCTTGCCGTGGATCTTCTGGGTCTGCGGGCCGATGCGGAGGGACAGTGGCAGACGGAGAAGCTCTCCGGCACCTTTGAGGTGTGGACGGGCGACACGCTGCTGGGGACGGTGAACGCCAACCCCGAGGATGGGCGCGGCGCAAGCCTGCTGCTGCAAACCACGCAGGATGTATACCTGAAGCCTGTGATGGACAAGATGCCCGAGGGCTATCTGATCGACGAGGGGCCGATCTCCGTTTCCGTTTCGGCGGGCAAGGAGAACCGCCCCCCGGTGCTGGTCTATGCGGACGCGGGACTGTTCACCGTGCAGGGCGAGATCGGCGCGGCCTTCTCTGTGCTGAATGCGGAGGGGGAATCCGTGCTGGACTTCGAGCTGGACGAGATGGGGGCTTATACGCTGCCCCTTGCGATGCAGTCCGGGGACTATGTGCTGCACCAGACGGCGGCGGCGCAGGGCCGCAGCATGATGCCTGACCAGCCCTTTACCCTGACGGCGTACAAGGGCGACCCGGAGAGCATTCTGCATTTGACGGCGGACAACACTGTCACGCCCGAACCGACGGCGGCCCCCACGCCAGAACTGACGACGGCACCGAAAATGACGGAAATCCCCACGGAAACTCCTGAAACTGCGGATAAAGCGCAGGAAGCCGCCACAGAAGCACAGACTTTTACGCCTGAACCGACAACAGTCCCCACAAATTGCGAAATTCGCGGCATAGTGACCTGCGAGGGCGCGGGGCTGGCGGGGGTCACGGTCGCTCTCGGCAACGGCGTGACGGCGGTGACGGATGCACAGGGCGCGTTTGCGCTGACGAAACTGGCGGCGGGGGAATACCTGCTGACCTTCACCCCGGCGAATACGCTTTATGTGATGGATACGCCTGCCCAGCAGGTCACGGTGGGTGGCGATCAGCCGGAGACGGCGGAGCTTGCCGTCACGGCCCATGCGGTCAGCGCGCTGCGCCTGACCAGCGGCATCGCGGCAAGCTATACCGTGACCCTGACCCAGGGCGAAGCGACGGTGCAGTCCGCGGCCTGCGAGGATCAGACGGAAACCCTGCTCACCGGGCTGGAGCCCGGCGATTATACCGTCACCCTGACCCTGCCTGAATATCTGCTGCTGACCCAGCTCAACGGCACGGACACCGCCTGGCTGCGGGAGACCGCCCAGTGGAACGTCACGCTGCTGCCCGGGCAGGAAAGCCTGTATCAGATGACGCTGGTGCAGGGCGGCAATTTGGCAGGCGCGGTGGACGGTCTGGCGGATGGTACGCTGGTGACGGCAAGCAATGACAGCTACACCGTGTCTGCCACCGTGCAGGGCGGTCAGTATGCGCTGCTGGGGCTGGTACCCGGCAGCTATACGGTATCCATCGCACTGCCGGATGCTGGCTATACCACGGGCGAGGGCTGGTACGGCCTTGCCACGGAAACGCAGTATCAGGCAACCTGCACGGCGCAGGTGAACGCGGGCAGCACGGCGACGATCCCCACGCTGACCCGTCCGCAGAACGCCGACCTGTCCGGCTATGCCTATGTGGATGCAAACGACAACGGCATGATGGACGCGGGCGAGACGGTCGTTCCCGGCATGACTGCCGCGCTGGTGAATACGGAAAATGCTATCATTACCACTACGACCACCGATGCAGCGGGACAGTGGCGCTTTGAAAACGTCCCGGCGGGGGATTGGCGCGTCACGCTGACCGCGCCCGAGGGGCTGGCGCTGCTGGGAACCATGGGCAGCTATCCGCTGGACGGCACGAACACCTCCGCTGTCATTGCGCTGCGCGGCATGAGCGAGACCGAGCTGAATGTGCCGCTGACCCAGCCGGGTTCCCTGATGGTGAACGTGTTCATCGACGCCAACAGCAATGGCGAGTGCGGCCTGTATGAGCGGCACCTGGCGGGCGTGGTGCTGGAGGTGCTGCGCAGCGAGGAGGTCGCGGCAACGGCAACCACGGACGAGGAGGGCAATGCTTCCTTCACAACGCTGGCTCCCGGCACCTATCAGCTGCGGGCCACGCTGCCTGCGGGCTATGGCTTCGGCAAAAAGGGCAAGGAGCTGCGTATTACCTCCAATATCATGGAGCAAAGCTCCGAGCTGACCCAGACCAGCCAGGAGCTGACGCTGACCAAGGATGCGCCCCTGAAGGTGGGCATCGGCGTAAACACCATGGCGAAGGTCACCGGCAGCATTTGGCTGGACGACAACGCCGACGGCATTTGGAACAACGGGGAAACGGGCTATGCAGGCGTGACTGTCACCCTGACGGGCGAAAAGAACGGCCTGACCTACACCACCCAGTCTGCGGCGGACGGCACCTATGTGCTGGATCAGGTGCGCGCGGGCAGCTACAAGCTGAGCGTCACCTGTCCTGATGGACTGATGTTCACCCGCTACAGCGCCACGGGGCGTGAAATGCGCTCCATCATTACGACGGAGGGCCGCCGCACTGCCGGCAAGAGCATTGTGCTGGAGCCTGGCGATGTGCTGGAAAAGCAGCATGTGGGCCTGATGCGTGAGGCGGTCATCGAGGGCGTTGCCTTCCTGGACAGCAACTATGACGGCCTGTACAACGACGGCGATCTGCCGCTGGCTGGCGTGAAAATCGAGGTCATCAAGCTCAACGGCGACACGGTGGGATCGGTGGAAAGCGCCGAGGACGGCTCCTTCCGCGTGGCGGCGCTCCGTGCCAATGAATACCGCATCCGTGCGGTGCTGCCCAAGGGCGATTATACCTTCACCACCACGGTGGATGCGGAGACAGAGGGCAACTGGTTCAAGGCCCGTGCGGGCCGCCGAGAAAACACGGTGGAGGGCGTGACACTTCAGGCTGGCGAGAACCGCCGGGTGCTGGTGGGCGCGATCCAGCCCGGCACCATCAGCGGCACCTGCTATCTGGACAACAACTTCTCCGCCACCATGGATAAGGGGGAGAAGGTGGTCTCGGGGCTGACCATCCGCCTGCTGGATGAAAACGGCACAGTGGTGGAGACGGCCCGCACCAACGGCAAGGGCGTGTATACCTTTGAGGATCTGACCCCTGGCACCTATCAGCTCGGCATGGACGCGAAGGCGGGCTATGCCTTCACGCGCCTGGGTGAACAGAACGTGTTTGTGAACCAGAGCGCAGGCGCAGGCCAGACGGAGACCTTCTACCTGAGCCTTGGAGAGCAGCGCACCGACATGGATGCAGGCATGATTCTGCCCGGTGTGGTGGAGGGCCGTGTGTTTGCCGATGCAAACGACAACGGTCTGCTGGACGCAGAAGAAACGGGCCTTGCAGGGACGGTGGTGCAGCTTGTCTCCGACACGGAGGTGGCCTTTGAGACCACGCTGGACGAAACGGGCGCATACCGCTTTGACGCGGTGATGCCCGGACGCTACTGCGTGCGCTATCAGCTGCCGGAAAACACGGTGTTCGCTGCGGTCAAGGCCGAGGGCAACACGGTCTCCGGCACGGACAATGTGGGCGAAAGCGAATGGTTTGACTTTGCGACGGCCCAGCAGCAGGAGATGCCGCTGGTGGGCGGTGTGACGCTGGGCTGCGTCAGCGGTACGGTGTTTGAGGATCATAACGGCGACGGTGTGCAAGGCGCGGATGAGATAGCGCTGGCAGGCGCGGAGCTTCGCCTGATCCCGCACCGCAGCGATTTGGAAGAAGCGTCTGTGGTGACAGCGGCGGACGGCAGCTTTGCCTTTGAGGGCCTGCATCCCGATACCTACACCTTGCAGGTGACGCTGCCGGGGGGCCGCGTGCTGACCCGCAAGATTGGCTATACCCTGCCGCTCGCCCCGGGGGAAAACGATCAGCGTGCGACGCTGCCCCTTGCCATGGGCGACCGCTATGAAGCGCAGCAGCTGGGTGCGGTAACGCCTGCGCAGGTCACGGGTGTGCTGTGGCTGGATGAAAACAATGACGGGCGCATAGACGCTTCCGAGCGCACGCCCGCAGGCAAGACCATTACCGTGGTGGATGAAGACACGGGCACGGTGTTTGCAAAGCTGACCACCGATGAACAGGGCGCGTTTGCGGTGCGCGGGCTTGTCCCCGGCAATTACACCTTCCGCTATGCGCTTGATGAGCAGACCCTTGCCGCCCCGGCAGGGGACAGCACCTTCACGCAGGTGGGCAGTCATTTGCAGCAGGCCGTGACCGTGCAGGAGGGAGACAGCGTATCCAGCCTGAAGCTGGGCGTGGTGATGTACACCTCCCTGGGCGGTCAGGTCTGGCTGGATCGTGCGGGTGTGATGGAGCCGGTGGTTGGCGCGCATGTGCTGCTGACGGACGCAAACGGTGCGCAGGTAGCCCTTGCGGACTCCGCAGAGGATGGCACCTATCGTTTCAACAACCTGATGCCCGGCACCTATTACCTGGCGGCGACCCTGCCGGAGGGCTATCTGGTGGTGGAGCCGGATGACGCGCGGCTGACCGAGGGCGGTCACACGAGCGTGCTGGTGCAGACCAACGGACAGAGTGGTCAGAGTGACAAGATCGTGCTGCGCATGGCAGAGGATCAGCTGCACCTGGACATGGGCAGCGTACTGCCCGGCAGTCTGGGCGATCAGGCGTGGCTTGACCTGAACGGCAACGGCGTTTATGACAGTGATGAACCCGGCCTGCCCGGTGTGACGGTGCGTCTGTTGCGCAACGGCACGGTGGCGCATGAAACCGTGACCAATGCCTATGGCTACTATCTGTTCAAGGATGTATATCCCAGCGCGTACACGCTGGAGGTGGTCTATCCTGCGGAGGTGAAGCCCACCCAGCAGGGAAGTGGTCTGCTGACCAGCATTCTGCCTGCGTCCGATGCGGACACGGTGCAGGTGGAGGGTGTGCAGGTGGAAAGTGACGTTGCCACCCGCACAGCGGACATGGGCTTTGTGCTGCGGCAGGCGGGTGTTTATCCCGCAGAGGTGGGGGATGCGCCCACCCAGGACTGGAGTAAATAAGGAATATGAAAATGCGGGAGGAAACCTTGTGAGAAGGGTTCCTCCCGCGTTTTTCATTAGAAACGATTTTGACAGGGGGATTGGTGACATGTAGCAATCGAAACGCCTTGTCGCTTAGGTTTGGTGCGGAGGGCGGCTGCATTGTGACCATGTTGCATAATAGATACTTTCAGTGTGAATAACTTTTGCTGCTTTCGCCAATTTTAAGCGACAAGGCGTTTCGGCGGCTGTATACGGTCAGCCGACGGAATGCCATGGAGCGGAACCGAAGGCGGCTCGGGTTGTGTCCCCCTGGGAAGGCTCCGATCCAGGCGATGGCTGGGGGCAGCCATGGGGTCCGGGGGCAAGCCTTAGCCGCATGGAAATTTTGGCTGGCCCCCGGGCGGTTTTGCCCACTTTGCCCGAGTGCAAAGTGGGTCGTCCGTCCGCAGACGGACGAAATGCTCTCTAACGGCAGATTCCAGCGCGGCCGTGTGCCGCCGGGACTGGATGGATAGTTATGACTTTATGAATAAACAGTTTGATACCTTAGCGGGTGAGCATATCTTCCACCACTCGCCTCCCGGCGAGCGGTCCCCCTCCTTCTGCGGAAGGAGGCTAGCTAAAAGTCTCGCGCTGGCACGGAATGCAGCATGCAAGCATTCCCTATTCCATCATGAAATTTATTACTTCCCCGCTAATTTCCCAACACAACTGCATCCCCCTCTCATCCTCCATCTCCCCCATCAAACATAAAACCTGCCCGCTCTGCCCAAACTACCCTCCGTCAAAGGAGGCCATGCCCCATGATCCTGTGCCAGTTATCCACCCGTGTCAAGCTCGGTGTTCATGCCCCGCTCTACCTGGATGAAGCCGCTGCCCTCCGCGGCCTGAAAGCGCCTGCACACCTGGCCCTTCCCTGCCCGCAAAAGCCCGGCGTGTGGAAGCTGGAAGCCATCGACGTGGCGGCGGCACTCCATCAAGCCTTTCCCAAAGAGGAAATCATGATGCTCGGCCCGGACACCTGCTACATCCACCGCATACGCACTCAACAGCATGACTGGACAAAACCTCTGCGCGCCGCGCTGGCCTTTCTTATCCTGCTGTTCGGCAGTGCCCTGGGGCTGGCCTGGTTTCACAGCGATGTGGACATGCCCCGCGCCATGGAACAGCTTTTCACCCTGCTGTCCGGCAGCGCGCCCCCGGACGGACTTTGGATCACCATTCCCTATACCATCGGCGTGGCGCTGGGCGTGTGTGTGTTTTATGCCATCCCGAAAAAGAACGCCGTCACGCCCCTCGAAGTGAAGCTGACGGAATATCAGGGCGATATGGAGCAGACGGAGGGACAAAGCATCCATGGGAAGGAATGAACTGCTGATGGCCCTGCTGAGTCTGTTGGCAGGGACTGTGCTATCCGTCATGGTCAGCTGCGTGTGGACGGTGCTGCATCTGCCTGCTCGGCTTCAGGGAGTGTTTCGCGGCGGATCGCCGCGGATGTTCGCCGTTGCCATGCTGCTGGGCATGATGGGCGCATCCCTGAGCATGGAGCCTTCCCTGACCCTTGCCCTGCGTCCCGCTGCGGGCGCGGCGGGCATGCTGCTTGCCGGGGTGTTTGTGGGCATGCTTGCCAGCGCGCTGGAAAAAATTCTGGAGGTCGCACCTGTGCTGCTGAAACGATTTCGGCTGGGGAATGCATCGCCCGCCCTTCGCTGGGTCATGCTAGCAGGGAAGACCATCGGCGCAGTGCTGGGCTGTCTGCTGTATCCGCCCTGACGCGCCGTCGGAAAGGAGCCATCCTGATGGGCAACCGTTATCCTGGGTATCCCTATGCGCTGGTAAGCATGCCCCGGCCCGGTCACCGGGAAATTCGCTTTCGTCCCGCCGCCACGCGGGAAATGGGTCGTCCACATGCAACGATGCAAGCAAAGGAGGATGCTTCCCATGTTTGACAAGCATGCCAAGCCCGGCCCCCGCCGTCAGCGGCAGCTGGCACGGTATCAGCAGCTGGTAGACCGTCTCAGCCCGAAATCGGAGTTGGGCATGGGGCTGCTGCGCGCCTTCTGGGTGGGCGGGACCATCTGCACCCTGGGCCAATGCCTGCTGGAGATCGGTAAGAACTGGCTGAACATGAGCAACCAGGCTGCCGGAACCTTCTGCTCCACCACGCTGGTGTTTCTGACCGCACTGCTGACGGGGCTGGGAGTGTTCGACCGCATCGGACAATATGCCGGGGCCGGGGCGTTCGTACCCATCTCCGGCTTTGCTAACGCCATGGTCTCCCCCGCCATGGAATATCGCCGTGAAGGCATGGTGATGGGCATCGGTGCGAAGCTGTTCACCATCGCGGGACCGGTGCTGGTGTGGGGCGTGAGCGCCTCGGTCATCGTGGGCATCGTGTATGCCCTGTTTCCCTGGTAAGGAGGGTGTGCATGGACGACGCAAAGCGGCTGGGCCGCAACACGATCCTGCTGGCAACGCACCCCGCCATTGTGGCAGGTGCGGCGCTGGCAGGCAAAAAGGAAGGCGAAGGGCCGCTGGGGCCGCTGTTTGACGCGGTAGTCCCCGACGACCTGTTCGGAGAAGAAAGCTGGGAGAAGGCCGAGCAGCATTTCTTTTTCACCGCCGCGCAGACGTGCCTGAACAAGGCAGGGCTTGCTGCAAGCGATGTGGACGTGCTGCTGGGCGGCGATCTGCTGAACCAGATCATGGCGGCCTCCATGGCGGCGCGGGAGCTGGGTACGCCCTTTCTGGGGCTGTACGGTGCATGCTCCACCATGGCTGAGGGGCTTTGCCTGGGGGCCATGCTGGTGGATGGCGGGCACATGCGCAACGCTTTGTGCGCTGCCAGCAGCCATTTCTGCACGGCGGAACGGCAGTATCGCTTTCCGCTGGAATACGGGTCGCAGCGCACGCCCACGGCGCAGTGGACGGTCACAGGTGCAGGCGCGGCGCTCATCACCAATGCGCCCGGCTTCAAGCCCATTGCCCGCTGTGCGATGGTCACAGTGGGGACGGTCACGGATTTAGGCATTGCGGACGCCAACAACATGGGCGCTGCCATGGCGCCTGCCGCTGCCCGGACGCTGACGGAGCATTTCCGCGACACGGGCCGCACCGCTGCGGATTACGACCTCATCATCACAGGCGATTTAGGTCAGGTGGGGCATGATCTGCTGCTGGCTTTGATGGAGGAGCGCGGGCAGCCTCTCGATCCGTCCCGATACATGGATTGCGGGCTGGAGGTCTTCTCTCCGGCGCAGGATGTGCATGCGGGAGGCAGCGGCTGCGGCTGCTCGGCTGTAGTGCTGAACAGTCTGATCTGGCGCAGATTCATGGAAGGAAGCGTCAAGCGGGTGCTGTTCATGGCGACGGGTGCGCTGCTCTCGCCCACGTCCAGCCAGCAGGGCGCAACGATTCCAGGCATTGCCCACGCCATTGTATTGGAGGCGGATCGTTCATGACGCTTTTATGGAGCCTGCTTAAAGCATTTCTGATCGGCGGAGCGCTCTGCATGATCGGCGAGCTGCTGGTGCTGAAGACGAAGCTGACCCCTGCGCGTATCCTGGTGGGCTATGTAGTGACGGGGGTCTTGCTCAGTGCAGTTGGGATCTATGCGCCCTTCGCCGCCTTTGCCGGGGCGGGGGCCACGGTGCCGCTGACGGGCTTTGGGCATGCGCTATGCACAGGAGTCAAGCATGCCGTGCAGGAGATCGGATTTTTAGGGGCCTTTACAGGCGGATTAACGTCCACCTCGGCAGGGATTGCAGCGGCGATTTTCTTTGGCGCGCTGGCAGCGCTGATTTTCAAGCCACGTCCGAAGTAAGGAAGCAGCGGCTCACAGCCGCAGTGGGAAAGTGAGTCAGGCGTGCTCTTCCTGGTATGATAAAGCAGCCAAAAGCCTCTCCTGAAAGGAGAGGTGGCCCGAAGGGCCGGAGAGGTTCCATCCCTTCGCCCCAAAGCCTCCTTCCGCAGAAGGAGTGGTGGAAGATATGCTCACCCGCAGGGGTACAAAATAGTGTATAAAAAGCCAAGCAACACAAGCTCATAACGACACATTATTGGAAAAATTTTTTATTTAGCGTGTTTCACCCCAGCTAACTCTGGGTATCTTTTTCACAAACAGTCCACGGACTGTAAAAAAAGATACGGAGGTTGTTCCAAGATGAAAAAGGTTCTGGCGTTGGTACTGGCACTGTGCATGATGATCCCCTTTGTGGCCCTGGCGGATGAGACGGTGAAGCTGGGTCAGGTCGACTATGCCGCGCACGGCGACAAGTGCTTTGCGGTGCTGACGGTGGCGGTGCAGGGCGACACCATCGTTGCGGCGTACATCGACGAGTTCCAGTTCATGGACAAGGAGACCGCGGTGGGCGTGCCGAACAGCGACGCGGGCTTCGGCACGAGCTATCCCGAGGGCAAGGTGCTGGCTTCCAAGCGCGTGAACACCGAGCTGTACAGCAAGAACATGGCGGATCACGCTGGCTCCACCGTGGCGCTGGCGGACAACTACGCTGCTATCGAGGCCTTTGTCACCGGCAAGACCATTGCTGAGCTGGAGGCTGCCATCGAGGGCAAGGACGCTGCGCAGATGGTGGACGTGGTGTCCGGCTGCACGCTGGTGGATACGCTGGGCTATGTGACCGGCCTGCTGGAAGCTGCCAAGAGCGTGAAGTAAGGGATCCTTTGGTTTTTCCGGGCGCTGCATGATGTGTTCATGCAGCGCCTTTTGCATTTTTCCGGTGCACCGCCGCATTGCACCTCGTGGCAGAGTATGGTACAATAAGAAGCCAGGGGCAAAGGGAAGGCCTATTGCCCTGCCAAGGGAGAGCAAGCATGGCGATAACGTCTTATTGTAAAAAATGCGGGCAGGATGTGCCGCGCGGGGAGGTCTGTCCCCAGTGCGGGGCAAAGCTGCCCAAGACCAGTGCGCGGGTGGTGTGGAGTATCAGCCATCGGCCCGTGCTGGACTGGATGTGCTGGAATGCCGCGCTGCGCATTATGGCCCCGGCGGCAGGCGCGGTGCTGGTGATGATTTTGCTGCTGGAGGGACTGGCAGGCGGCTGGGCGGCGGCGGAGCGGCTGCTGACCCAGGGGCTTTTATGGACCTGGGCAACCCTGTGCGCCGCGTCGCTGGTGGTGCTGTGGCTCATTCTGCTGGCCCAGGGGCATGATGTGCAGGATTGTGTGGTGGACAGCAAGGGCGTGCATGTGACCACTTGGCTGGTGAACCCTACGCCCCTGTCGCTGCTGGCGCGGCTGCGTTCCCCGGCGCTGATGCGTCAGGCGGTGCAGAGCGAGAACGGCACGATGCTGGCGCTGCCTGTGCGGGAGATCAGCTGGCGGGAGATTTCCCGGGTACAGCTTTGGCCCGATAAGGCGATGATCCTGTTCTATGCCCCCGCCTGGTGGATGCGGCTGGCGCTGCCGTGCAGCGCGTTCCAGTACGCTTCGGTGCTGGAATTTATGCGGGATAAGGTGGGGCGGCGCAAGGATCTGCTGCTGCCGGAAAAGCTGCGGGCAGCGCCCAGGCCTCGCAAGCCGCGCGCCGCAAAAGCTGCGGTGGAAAGTGTGCCTGCGGAAACCAGCGCCGCACCTGAACCTGCCACACCCGCGGAGGAAGCGTCCCTGAGTGCGGAGGATACCGCCGCCATGACGGCACTGCTTTCCGAAATGCGGCAGGCGGAGCAGGCACAGGAAAGCCCGGAGGAATTGTCTGAAATGTTACAGAAATATGACACAGAGCATTGACAGCCCCTGCGTCCTGCATTAAAATAAGAATGAATGATTTTCCAGAAATCGGAGGATTGAGCATGCAAGCGCGTAAAATGGTCAGGCGGATGATGGCCCTGGTGCTGACGGTGGCACTGGCGCTTCCCTCTGCCCTGGCGGCGGGGACGACCTATCCCTTTACCACAACGACGACCGATCAGGTCAATATGCGCCGCAGCGCATCCTCCAACGCCGTTGTGCTGGACCGCATTGAGAAAGGCTCCACCATCGAGGTGCTGGGCGCCTCCGGCGGTTATTACCGGGTGAGCTACAACGGGCGCACGGGCTATGTGCTGAAGCAGTATGTGGACGCGGAGAATGCGGTCACGCCTGTTCCCACGGTTGAGACCGTAGAGACTGCCACGGGCTATCCCTATGAAACCACCACCAGCGACAGCGTGAACCTTCGCGAAAAGAAGTCCACCAAGTCCGACCTGATCCGTCAGATCCCCAAGGGCGCAACGGTGACGGTGCTGGGTGTTTCCGGCAGCTTTGCCCAGGTGGAATACAACGGCAAGACGGGCTATTGCGTCAAGGATTACATCAACCTGAAGCAGATCGTTAAGGCCACCGCCACGCCCAAGCCCACGGCGGTTCCCGTGGCGACCACTGACCCGCTGGCGGGCTATACCCTGGTGCAGAAGGGCGACACCGGTACGGCCGTACGGGCCTTGCAGGGCGCGCTGATCGAGCTGGGCTTCCTGTCCGGCAGTGTGGACGGCAAGTTCGGCTCCGGCACGGAAAAGGCGCTGCTGGCCTTCCAGGAGGCCAACGACTACCCCCTTACGGGAACAGCGGACGCGAACCTTCAGGCGTTTCTTTATGAAGGCAAGCCCAAGAACAGCAAGGGCAAAAAGACTGAGGTCAAGACCCTTTCGCCCTTGCCTGGCACGACCATCACCCTGAACGACATGGGCGATGCGGTCAGCACCGTGCAGACGCAGCTGAAGGCGCTGGGCTATTACACCGGGGACATTACCGGCACCTATGATAAGGCTACTCAGACAGCCGTGAAGGCATTCCAGAAAAAGAACGGCCTGACGGCGGACGGCAAGGCGGGCGCGGCGACGCAGAATCTGCTGGCAAGCAGCAATGCCATTGCCAAGAATGCGACGGCAACGCCTACCCCTACGGCAACGCCGACGCCCGTCCCCACCTACACCGTGCCGCAGACCACGGTGAAGAAGGATTCCCAGGGCGATGACGCGAAGCTGGTGCAGTCCCGGCTGAAGGAGCTGGGCTATTACACCGGCAAGGTGGACGGCAAGTTCGGCGCGGCAAGCGTCAAGGCGCTGGAGGCCTTCCAGCAGAACAACGGCCTGACGGTGGATGGCGTGGCGGGGACAAGCACCTATCGGGTGCTGTTCAGTGTGACAGCCCTGCGCGCGGGGACGACGGCAACGCCCGCTCCCTTGGTGACGCCGACCCCCGGCCCCACGGCGACCCCTGCGCCCATCACCCGCGATAACGTGGTGACGGTGAAGCTGGGCGTTTCCGGCGACGCGGTGAGCCGCCTGCAAACGCGCCTGACCCAGCTTGGCTATTACAATGCCACGGTGGACGGTACCTGCAAGGAGGATGACGTGGCGGCTATCAAGGCCTTCCAGCGCAAGAACGGCCTGAAGGTGGACGGCGCGGCAGGCTACGATACCCAGGTCAAGCTCTACAGCACCTCCGCCATCATGTACAGCGGCGTGCAGGCGGGCGGCACGGTGGATACCTATGCCACGCTGCGCAAGGGCGCGACGGGCGACCTGGTGCAGGCGCTGCAAAACCGTCTGGTGGAGCTGGGCTATCTTGCCAGCAATCAGGCGGACGGCAAATACGGCATCCGCACGGCAGAGGCCGTGACGAAGTTCCAGAAGCGCAACAACCTGCTGCGTGACGGTGTGGCGGGCAACGAGACCCAAAAGAAGCTCTATGACACAAGCGCTGTTGCAGCGCAGGCGACAGCAACGCCGACGCCCGCGCCGACCTCCTCGCTCATTCGGAAGGGCGACAGCAGCGATGCGGTGAAATCCCTGCAGGAGCGGCTGATTCAGCTGGGCTACCTGAGTGGCAGTGCGGACGGCAAGTTTGGCATTCGGACCTTTGAGGCGCTGAAGGCGTTCCAGCGCAAGAACGGCCTTGTCTCCGACGGTATTGCAGGCGCGGCGACCATGAAGGTCCTGACCAGCAGCAGCGCTACCGGCAAGAACAACGCCACGGCGGCTCCCACCACCGTTCCGACAGCTGCGCCTAATCCCTCAGTGTTCACGCCCACCGCCAGCAAGGTGCAGTATGCCAACTGGTACACCACCATTAAGGCGCAGGCCCGGAAGTATCCTTATGCGACGGTCTATGATCCCGCTACGGGGCTGAGCTGGCAGGTGCATATGTTCTCGCTGGGCGCACACGCGGACAGTGAGCCGCTGACCGCTACGGATACCGCCAACATGGAGAAGGCCTTCGGCGGCAACACCTGGACCCCCAAGGCCGTGTGGGTGATCTTTGCGGATGGCAGCATCTACATGGCTTCCACCCACTCCATGCCCCACCTGCCCCAGCACCGCACCAACAACAACTTTAACGGTCATATGTGCATCCACTTCCCGCGTACCATGGAGCAGGTGACCGCTATCGGCCCGTACGCGACCAGCCACCAGAAGTGCATCGACCAGGGCTGGGCCGCAACGCAGGCCATGATTCGGTAAAAATACCTTTGAACAGCAAAGAGGAAGCGCTTGTATAGGCGCTTCCTCTCGTGCAAGGAGCGAGTTTTTGATGGAAAAGCAACGAATTGCCGTCATCGGCGCAGGGGCCATCGGCGGCATTACCGCCGCCCTGATGGCGGCACAGGGCCAGGATGTATGGCTGGTGTGCAAGCATATGGAGATCGCTGACCTGGCGAACGGACGCGGCCTGCATGTAACGGGCTTCTGCGGCGAGCACACGGTGCCTGTTCACAGCGTCGCCGCGATCGAGGAGCTGCACGGCGCTTTCGACCTGTGCCTGATCGCAACCAAGGCCTATGACATGCCGGAATGCGCCCGCACCATACTGCCCCTGCTGAAGCCCGATGCGCTGGTGGTCAGCATGCAGAACGGCATCTGCACCGACGCAATGGCGGCGGTGGTCGGCAAGGAGCGCACCGTGGGCTGCGTCATCGGCTGGGGCGCGACCATGCACGGCGTGGGTGAATTGGAAATGACCAGCGGCGGCGATTTCGTCATTGGTCGGCTGGTGCCTGGGGAGCATCCGAAAATGGAGGTGCTGCGTCAGGCACTTTCCGCCGTGGTGGAGACCCGCATCAGCCCTGATATTTATGCCGAGCTGTATTCCAAGCTGGTGGTGAACAGCTGCATCACCTCGCTGGGGGCGATCTGCGGGCTGCACCTGGGTGAAATGCTGAAGCGCCGCCGCGCCCGGGAGATCTTTCTGGCAGTGATCGGCGAAGCCATGAACGTGGCCCATGCCATGCAGGTGAAGGTGCCGCCCTTCGGCGGCAAGCTGGATTATGACAAGCTGATGCACGGCACAACGCCCCTTGACGAGCTTCGGCGGCATGTGATGCTGCTGATCGTGGGCGCAAAGTACAGCAAGCTGAAATCCTCCAGCCTGCAGAGCCTGGAGCGGGGACGGCCCACGGAGATCGACTATTTCAACGGCTATATTGTGCAGAAGGGCAAGGAGGTCGGCGTGGACTGCCCAGTCAACGCGCGGCTGGTGACCATGGTGAAGGAGATCGAGCGCCACGCCCGGGAGATCAACGTAAAGAACCTGGAGGACACCGGGCTGACGTTGGGCAAGTGACACAGAGGAACGCAAGGAGGAAGCAACCGTGCCGAATATGATGGATTATCTGACCTGGCGGGGTGATCTGACGCTTCAGGCATCCCCCTGGTGTCTGGTGGACAGCCTTATCATGGCAAGCATGAGCTACAATCCCTTTCAGGATGTGGTCGCCGACAGCACGGGCATGTCCCTGCGGGAATGCGCACCGCTGCTGCATCTGGATAAGCTGACGGGCAACCAGTATTTCCAGCAGTGGCGCGGGCTGCTGCTGGGCATGGCGGAGACGGAACGCTTCGGCGGCATGCGTATGCACGATTATGTGAATGACATTGACACCGAGCGCTCCATCCAATTCTCTGCCATTACGACGGAGTTGTCCGACGGCACCACCTTTGTGGCGTATCGCGGCACGGACAGCACGCTGGTGGGCTGGCGGGAGGACTTCAACATGTCTTTCGAAACGCCTGTGCCTGCGCAGACGGCGGCGGTGGAATATCTTGTCCGCATTGCGGGGCAGAGCGACCGTCCCCTGCGCATTTCAGGCCACAGCAAGGGCGGCAATCTGGCGGCCTATGCCGCGGCTCATGCCCCGGAGGCGGTGCAGAAGCGCATTTTGAGCGTGTGCAGCTTTGACGGCCCCGGCCTGGATGAGAAGACCATGAACTCCGAGGGCTATGCGCGCATCCGCCCGGTGCTGTATTCAGTGCTGCCGCAAAGCTCCATTGTGGGGCTGCTGATGAATTACCATGCGGATTACATCGTTGTGCGCAGCACGGCGGTGAGCATTATGCAGCACGACGCTTTCACCTGGCAGCTTAACGGCCCGAATTTTGAGGAGCTTCAGCAGGTGGACGCAGGCAGCCACATCATGGACGAAACCGTTCATGCCTGGCTGCGGGAGGCCTCGCCCGAAAAGCGCAAGGTGTTTGTGGACGCCATGTTCGAGCTGCTGACTGCCAACAATGCGGAGACCACCTCAGAAATGTCCAGTGAGAAGTTCCACACGGCGCTGGCAATGCTTCAGGCCTCCTGGGACATGGAGCCGGAGACCCGCAAGATGTTCAATCACCTGATCGGCGAGTTCCTGCGCCTGGGCGCGGGCAACGTGTGGGAGATGATCTCCGCAAAGGTGCCGCGTCGGCGGTTGCGGGTGACGCTGGCGATGCCTGGCAGCGAAAAGAACGCCCCGGCAGCGGAAGACAAGCAGGAGGAAAAGGCGTAAAGGCCATGAAAAAAGGGGAGTGGTTCCTCCGAACCACTCCCCTTTTCCTATACAGCTTTTATTTCACAGCTGCCTTCAGCGCATCCACATAGTCCAGATGCTCCCAGGGCAGGTCGATGTCCGTGCGGCCGAAGTGACCGTAGGAGGCCGTCTGACGATAGATGGGACGGCGCAGGTCAAAGCGCTCGATAATGGCGTTGGGACGCAGGTCAAACAGCTGCTCCACGATCTCCGCCAGACGCTCGTCAGATACCACGCCGGTACCCTTGGTATCCACCAGCAGGCTTACGGGATGGGCCACGCCGATGGCGTAGGCCAGCTGCAATTCGCACTGCTTCGCCAGACCCGCAGCCACAATGTTCTTGCAGACGTGACGGGCAGCGTAGGCCGCGCTGCGGTCCACCTTGGTCGGGTCCTTGCCGGAGAATGCGCCGCCGCCGTGGGGAGCATAGCCGCCGTAGGTGTCCACGATGATCTTGCGGCCCGTCAGGCCGGTATCGCCCGCAGGGCCGCCGATGACAAAGCGTCCCGTGGGGTTGACGAGGTACTTGGTCTCGGCCGCCAGCAGCTCCGCAGGGATTTCAGGACGAATGACATATTCGATCATGTCCTTTTCGATCTGCTCATGGGACACATCGGGATCATGCTGGGTGGAGATGACCACAGTATCCACCGCCACGGGCTTGCCGTCCTCGTAGCGGACGGTCACCTGGCTCTTGCCGTCGGGACGCAGATACTTCAGCGTCCCCTCCTTGCGGACTTGAGCCAAACGGCGGGTCAGCCGATGGGCCAGCGCGATGGGCATGGGCATATATTCGGGGGTCTCATCGCAGGCATAGCCGAACATCATGCCCTGGTCGCCTGCGCCGGTCTCCTTGCTGTCCGTGCCGGCACGGCTCTCCAGCGCATCGTCCACGCCCATGGCAATGTCGGGACTCTGCTCATGGATAGCGGTCAGCACTGCGCAGCTGTTGCCGTCAAAGCACATATCCGCGGAGTCATAGCCGATGTCCAGCACGACCTTGCGCACCACATCGGGGATGGAAACATAGCCCTTGGTGGTGATCTCACCCATGACGGTGACCACGCCGGTGGTGGCGAAGGTCTCGCAGGCCACGCGGGCAGTGGGGTCCTGCGCCAGGATCGCGTCCAGCACCGCGTCGGAGATCTGGTCGCACATTTTGTCGGGATGTCCCTCGGTGACGGATTCAGAGGTAAAAAGACGCTTCATTTGTTTTGCCGCTCCTTTCATAGCGCACGGAGGCAGGCACCTGCAAGCGCCGCCCCAGGAATATGAGCCGCAAAAAAACCGCCTGAGATGCACACGTCTCAGACGGACTCAATCATGAACGATTGTCCTTATCTGTCAGCGCTGACCGCATGCGGGTGTGTGCCGCGCTGTAGGATTTAGCACCAAGCGCACCGCGCCGGTTGCCGGGCTTCATCGGGCCTGTCCCTCCGCCACTCGTGATAAGGCTGTTTATTTTTTGCAACAGCTATCCTAGCATACTTAGGCTAGGATGTCAAGAAAATTGTCAACGTTTCGCAACACTTTTCGTCGCTTCTTGACAGTCTCGGGCCTTCTCTATATAATAATAACGATTATTGTTGAACAGCGTGTATGTTTTCTGTGCTATGTGAAAACGTGCGGTATTGCAAGGAGCAAAAAATCTTGGCGGAACAGAAAACGGAAATCCTGCCCTTTTTTGAGGAATATCTGGCGACGCTGAAGCGTGTGGATGAATTGGAGACATCCCTGCGCGTCCGCCGGGACTGGCAGACCTGGTGCAGCGCCCTGGAGGAACGCGCCACTTTCTTCCATGGAGAGTATCGCCGCATGTCTGCGCGTATCCACGAGGTGCTGGGAACTTTCACCGAGGAAAACCCCGAGCTGACCGAGGCGGACTGGACGCAGCTGGTGGAGTCGATGCGCGTCTTTTATGCATCCGATGCCCATGACCTGGCGCTGGTGAATGAAACGGCGCAGGCCGTGCTGAAGCACTATACAAAGACGGACAATGTGGAAGCCATTGTGCAGGCATATTTGTGCCTGGCCTATGCCAATTTGGAATATTCCCGCATCGTGCAGAGCGGCTATGCGGAAAAGTCAGTGTATTATTATCGAAAGGTGGCGGACAAGTGGCCCAATTACGGGCACATTGAAAGCACCGCCGTCCATCAGGCCATTGTTGTTTCCTTGATCAACCTGAGCATGACCACCGTATGCCTGAACAACAACTCAGTGGAGGACGGCTATCACTACTGGGAATGCATGTGCAAGCTGCAGGCCTCCCCGGATTTTGTGCGCCTGCGGGAGCAGGAGCCGAACATCGCCCAGCTGCTGGACATTTATGTGGATCGCTATCGCAGCGATGCGTTTGCCGTTGCCATGACCAACCGGCAGCCCTTTGACCCGGCCCTTTATCAAAAGCTGATGCAGATGACCGAGGAGGTCTACGCCGCCCAGGAGACCCCGGAGGAGTGGACCGTTGGGCTGTTCAACGCGCTCATCAGCGAATGTGACTTTGCTCACGAACGGCATGAAATGACCGCCGACGCCTGCTGGCGCAAGATCCATGACTTTTATTACGCCACCCGCGATCAGGTGCCGGACAGTCAGGTGGATGTGATCTCCTATTATCAGACCTGCCTGCTGTCGCTGGTGGGGTATCTGAATGAAAGCTCCATGCCGCTGGAGGAAAAGCGCCGCTATTTCCACGGCTATCAGCAGGACATTCGCCGCTTCATTGCCGAGTATGACAAATGCAGCTCCGATGAATACACGCTGAATTCTTCCCTGACCGAGCTGGCCTTCGACCCGGATATGTACAAGCTGTTTTCCAGCCGAGAGGAGAAGATCGACTTCATTTTCCGGCTGATCATCGTACGGCACTGCACCACCTTCCTGCATTCACTGATGGTGTCCGCCTTTGCCGAGCTGATCCTGGGCGGCATCATTGGTTACGCCCCGGAGCTGCTGATCGGCTATCACGACCTGAAGGATACGGCACAGGTGCGCGCCGCCAAGGAGCAGCTGATGCAGTTTATCCGTGAAGCCGCCATGATGCACGATGTGGGCAAGAACGCCATGCTGACCATCATTGAGACGCAGTACCGTCCCCTGACGGACACGGAGTTCAGCATCATTCGCGAACATCCGACCAAGGGTGCGGAGTTCCTCTCCATCGACCCTGATCTGGCAACGTACAAGGACATTACCCACGGGCATCACAAGTTCTACAACGGCAAGGGCGGCTATCCTGCGGACTTTGACAACACGGCCTCGCCTGAACGCATCATGATCGACATCATCACGTTAAGCGACTGCATGGACGCCGCAACGGACTGCTATGGGCGCAGCTATCATCAGGCCAAGACCGTGGATCAGGTGCTTGAGGAGTTCCGTGCGGACGCAGGGGTACGCTACAATCCCGATATTGTGGCGCTGATCCTTCAGCACGACGACCTGCGCACCCGCATGCGGGAGATCGCCGGGTCACGCCGCCTGAAGGTCTATTACGATATCTACAAGAAATATTTTATGTGAGATGCAAGCAGCAGGCTTCCCAGCCCGGCAAGGGGACAGGAAAGCCTGCTGCTTTGCTTATGCGCTTCTTATTCCCAGCTCATCAGAAAGGCGTTGATATACCAGTTATCCGCATGGAGCTTGTAGCTGGTGTAGACATTGGCCTCCAGCGTGCGTTCCTCCTCGGGGATTTTGCTCATGTTGCTGCCGATGGCAGCCTCCTTGCTGTCATAGTCATAGATGTACATCTTTACGCGGTTGGAAACGTTGCCCTCGATGGTGGTCAGACGGTACACGCCGTCGCCGCGATCCTCCACGCTGTACACCAGCCCCACATGGATGGTCTTGTTGGCGCTTTTGCGCACGGCATAGACCACGGGATAGCCGGGGCGGGGGATATTCGTGGTGCGGCCCAGCTTTTGATAGCCCTTCAGCAGCTTGCCCACGCTGGCTTCTTTTACATGGTAGACCCCGGAGACCGTCTCCGGCACATTCTGAAGCTCATCCATGGGAACGCCTGCCTCCAGCATGCACCAGGTTACAAAGCCGCCGCACCAGCCGAACTGGCAGCCCTTGCCGCAGCGCCACCAGGTGTATTTGTTGCTTTTGCTCAGGCGTTTGCCAGCCAGCGTTTCCCACTCGTTATGGGCGATGTCCAGTACCTGCTGAATTTGCTCGGGGATTTCCTCGGCAGTCTCACTTTGCACGGTTGCCGCGGGCGTGACTGCCGTATCCGCCGCTTCTGCCAAAGCCATCAAAGGGAAAAGCATCATTGCCAGGCACAGGGCCAGCAGACGCTGAAAAAATCGCATGGGAAAACCCTCCTTTTCTGCGATGATTGTAGCACGTTTCCCGGGATACAGCAAGTCTTGTGGCGGAAAAGATGTTCACCACAAGGGATTGTGGAAAAAGTTATCAACAGGCAAAAAAGGACATTTCTTTCGGTTAACCCCTTGATATTTCAAGGTTTTCGTGTTATGATGACACAGAGTGAAAATCCTGATACAGGTTTTCCACAAGGCGGTTTTCCACAGCGTGCGGCGCAAAACGCAGCCGCGGCGCTTTTTTCGCCCCCTTTCCCATGGTGGAAGGGGGATAAATTTTCCGGTGAGACGGCGTTTTTGAAAGCGGAGGATGAAGAGCATGGACATGAGCGAGCTTTGGGAAAAAGCATGTATGCTGCTCAAGGGGGAAATGAACGAGATTTCCTATAACACCTGGATCCAGTCGTCCCTGAAGCCGCTGGCTTTGGAGGGGGACACCATGGTGCTGTGTACCTCGGCAGAGTACATGAAGTCCATGATCGCCAGCCGCTATGCCACGCTGATCACCAATGCGCTGAGCGAGGTCGCGGGCAAGCCTGTTCAGGTGGAAATCCTCACCCGTGCCGAGGCCGACAAGCGTCAGTCCAAGGCCGAGCCGGAGTCTCCAGCAGGTTTCTCCTCCATGTCGCTGAACCCGAAGTATACCTTCGACACCTTCGTGGTGGGCAACGGCAACCGCTTTGCGCATGCCGCGTCGCTGGCAGTGGCGGAGTCCCCGGCGGAGGCGTATAACCCGCTGTTCATCTATGGCGGCGTGGGTCTGGGCAAGACCCACCTGATGCATGCCATCGGTCACTATGTGCAGCAGCAGTATCCGCAGATGCGCCTGATGTACATCACCAGCGAAAACTTCACCAACGAGCTGATTACGGCCATTCAGCAGAACCGCAATGTGGAATTCCGCAACCGCTTCCGCAATGTGGACATTTTGATGGTGGACGATATTCAGTTTATCGCGGGCCGCGATTCCACCCAGGAGGAGTTCTTCCATACCTTCAACGCGCTGCACACGGCGGGCAAGCAGATCATCATGACCAGTGATAAGCCGCCGAAGGACATTGCGCGGCTGGAGGAGCGGCTGTGCAGTCGCTTTGAGTGGGGCCTGATCGCGGACATTCAAAAGCCCGATATTGAGACCCGTATCGCTATTCTGCGCAAGAAGGCCACCAGCGAAAATATTCAGGTGGGCGACGATGTGCTGGAGCTGATTGCCGGACGCATTGAAAGCAACATCCGTGAGCTGGAGGGCAGCCTGACCCGCCTGGTCGCGTTCTCCACACTGCATAAGCGGCCTATTGACATTGCGCTGTGCGAGGAAGCCTTGAAAGAGGTCTTCGAGCAGAAGGCCCCCCGCCGGGTGGATGAAAACGTGGTCATGAGCGCCGTCAGCGAATACTACGGTGTAACCAATGAGGACCTGAAAAGCTCCCGCCGCAACCGTGAGATCACGGTTCCCCGCCAGGTCGCCATGTATCTGACCCGGGAAATGACCGGGCTGAGCCTGCCCAGCATTGGACGTGCCTTTGGCGGGCGTGACCACTCCACGGTGCTGTATGCCTGCAACACGGTAGAAAAGAATATCAAGACCACTCCCAGCATGGCAGCGCTGGTAGAGGATATTCGTAAGCTGATTCGGGATGGGAAGTAAAAGGGAATAAGACGAATTTGGAACAGCTCGCGGCGGTTTGCGGCGGGCTGGTTTTTTATGTGGGCGTACTATAAACTGTTGGTTGCCGCAGCGGGGGAGTTTATCCTCCTGCCGCCCACGAGGGCGGCTTGCCTCCTTCTGCGGAAGGAGGAAAGGGGGCTGTAGAGATATGGCTTCGCGTTTTCATGCGACATAATAAGATGCGCTTTGTAATGTCAGAAACACATTATAGCCAAAGGTGTGACCAGCCCACCAAAACGCCGCCCGGACGCTCTGTCAGCGTCCGGGCGGCGCGATTATCATCCAAATAGTTTGCCCGAAGGCAGCCAACTCATTTTCCCCCGCTGGTCTTCGGGAGGGAGTGCGAGGGAGGGGCTTCTGGCACAGAAGCCACCTCCCTCGCATCACCTACTCACAATTGCTCCTTCAATTCCTTTGGGAGCTTGCGCCGCCACCAGCCGAGACGGTAGGCGATAACGGTCATCAGCATGCTGGTGACCCAGGAGATCAGCAGCGAGGCGTAGAGCATGTCGGGATTGCCATGGGGCCAGAGGTCGGAACGGGTCAGGTAGGCCAGCAGATAAGCTAGGGGCATGCGCAGAATAACCGTGCTGATAACGCTGATCCACATGGGAATCATCGTCTCGCCTGCGCCGCGCATCACGCCCTGCAAAACCTGACTGACTGCAAAACACAGATACCCCACGGATAGCCAGTGCAGACCGCGCTGACCAATGGACATCACATCCTCCGTGCTGGTGAACAGGCCGATCAGATTGTGACCAAACAGCAGAATGCAGGCCACCAGCACCGCTGCCACACTCAGTGCGAGGATCAGCAGATCCCGCGTACCCTGATGAATGCGATCTGCTCGCTGGGCACCGATGTTCTGCCCCACATAAGTGGTGGCGGCAGTGCCAAAGGTGAAGTTGGGCATCATCGCAAAACCGTCCACACGCATGACCGCTACGCTGGCGGCAATCACCGCCGTACCCATGGAGTTGGTCAGGCCCTGCACAATAATGGCGGACAGAGAGAAAATCGCCTGAGTAATGCCCGCAGGCAGACCCAGACTGCACAGCCTGCCAATGATGGGCCAGTTAGGCCGAAGCGTCTCACGATTCACGTCCACCACCTGCTTCATGCGGCATAGACGCACCAGGCACATCGTGCCGGAAACAACCTGCGCGATCACCGTCGCCCAGGCCACGCCAGCCACGCCCATGTTCAGCTGGCTGACAAACACAATGTCCAGAATGATGTTCAGCACGCTGGCAACCAGCAGCGAAGCCAGCGGCATCAGGCTGTCGCCCAAACCGCGCAGCACACCTGCGAGAATATTGTACAGCGCCGCGCCCAAAATGCCTGCGAAAATGATCTGTAAATAAGTAACGGCGCCTGCCATCACATCCTCTGGCGGCGCGACCAGCGACATAAGCCACGGAGACAGAAAATACCCTATAAAGGACATGAGCAGACTGCTGACCACCAGCAGCAGAATGGAAGCACCTACCACCCGGCTCAGCGTGGGACGGTCATGCGCCCCGAAATATTGGGCGGAAAGAATGCTTGCACCTGTGGCAATGCCCATAAACAGCACCAGCAGCAGGTTTAGGATCGGCCCTGCCGTACCCACCGCCGCCAGCGCCGTGTCGCCAATGTATTGTCCGACCACAATGGAGTCTACCGTGTTGTAAAGCTGCTGGGCCAGATTGCCCACCAGCAGGGGAATGGAAAAGCGCACCAGACTGTCCATGGGCCGCCCCACGGTCATGTCCTGCACGCCGAACCAGCTTTGCAGCCGACCTGGCTTCTTCTGCATGTCCCAAAACCTCCTAAAAATCCTCAATGAAACTATTGTAGCAGTCCGACGGACAGACTGCAAGGCGAACACGAAAAAAAGAGGCACAGCAAAAAAACAGTGCAGAGGGTTGTATGTGCTTGCCATTATCGCGCAGGTTGTGCTATGATAACAGGGAAAAAGCTGCGATAGGGATGAAAAAAGTGTATCAGGCACCCATCGAATTAACGGACAGAGATCATGCCGTCCTGGATTCCTATAAAATGATGTTGGACGGTCTGTCGGACTATCTGGGCAGCGCCTATGAGCTGGTGCTGCATAGTCTGGAGGATCTGGAGCATTCGGCCATTAAAGTCATCAACGGCTACCATACGGGCCGCGCGGAGGGCGCACCCATTACTGAGCTGGCGCTGGATATGCTGGAGCGTATCTGCTCCTGCACCAACCAGAAGGATTACGTCTGCTACCATGGCTACAATAAGGATGGGCATCCCCTACGCTCCACGACCATTGCCATTCGCAGCGATGGACGGATCGTTGGTCTGCTGTGCATGAATTTCTATATGGATACGCCCCTGTCGGAAATTTTCAGCACCTTCTCGGCTGCGCCCTTCCTGCGGGAGACTTATGTTCAGAACACTGCCGATACCATTCATGCGGCGGTGGAACGCGCGGTGGCGGCGGTGTCGGATACCCTGCCGGAAAACTCGCCCATGCGCAATAAGGAGATCATCGAGCAGCTGAACAATGCGGGGATCTTCCATATTAAGGATGCGGTGAATCGCGTGGCGCAGGAATTGAACATCTCTCGCAATACGGTCTATCTGCATTTACGGAACCTGCGGGAGAAGGAAAAAAAATAAAGCTGGATGCAAATGGAGTCCCGGCGCAAAAGCATGCCGGGACTTTTATGTTACGTCTGTACAGTGATATAAAGCAAAGTATACTGAAAAAGAGAAATATGCAGGGCTGCATACCATGTTTTTTCTTTGTTTTTGACGAATTACCGTACAAAAACAATGGACAAAGGGAATATGTTTGCGTATACTATTAAACGGACTGAAATATATTTCAGCCCAAGCAGCGTTCAAGCTGCCATCGAATAGCCCGACAAGGATGTCGGACTGGAAAGAAGGCTACGCATTATGAAGGTTGTTACGACGATGGATGCTCCCGCGGCGATTGGCCCCTATTCTCAGGGCATGGTTTCCGGCAGCACGGTGTATTGCTCCGGGCAGATCCCCGTGAATCCCGCAAATGGTGAGATTCCCGAGGGGATCGACGCACAGGCGGAGCAGAGTTGCAAAAACGTAGCGGCTGTGCTGGAGGCTGCCGGCAGCGGCATCGACCGCGTTGTCAAGACCACCTGTTTCCTGTCGGATATGGCGAACTTTGCCGCCTTTAACGCGGTGTATGCCAAGCACTTTGTCAGCAAGCCCGCCCGCAGCTGCTGCGCGGTGAAGGACCTGCCCAAGGGCGTGCTGTGCGAGATCGAGGCTGTGGCGGAGCTGTAAGGCGGCGCAGCGGGGGAGGAGGCGTACCATGGATATTTCCGAAAAAATGAACCCCAACCTTCGCGGTGCGCAGGGCGGACTGTTCCTGAACGTCAGCAAGGCGGACGTGGGGGAGGGGGCCGGCAACTTTGAAAAGGCCGGCGGCGACAACATGGCCTGGGCGGATATGTTCTACCCGGATCCCTCCATTCCTGAAAGCGTGCGCAAGGCCACCGTCGCGGCGGTGGAGGGCGGCTTTCCAGCCCACTACACCATGCCCATCGGCATGCTGGAGCTGCGGCAGGAAATTGCCAAGCACATTGAAGCCCGCACCGGGCTGCCCATTGACCCCAGCCGCAATGTGATCGTCGCGCCGGGTTCGGATGCGGCGCTGATGTACGCCATGATGCTTTTCGTGGACAGGGGCGATGAGGTGCTGATCCCGGAACCCAGCTATCCCAGCAATTTTGTCAACGCGGGACTGCTGGGCGGCGTGGCGGTACCGGTTCCTACCTATGAGGAGGACAACTACCGCATCCGCATGGAGGAGATGGAGCGCCGGGTCACGCCCCGCACGAAGCTGGTGGTGCTGACCCATCCCAACAACCCTACCACTGTGGTCTATCGGCGGGAGAACCTGGAGGAGCTGGCGCAGTTCATCATCAAGCACGATCTGGTGCTGGTGTGTGACCAGGCCTTTGAGGATCACATCTTTGACGGCATTGAGTTTGTATCTCCCTGCACCCTGCCGGGTATGTGGGAGCGCACGGTGACAGTCTGCTCCCTGTCGAAAGGTTACGGCCTGTCGGGCTACCGCATCGGCTATATCTATGCGGATGATCACATTATGGACCGCTACTATGGCGCGGCGGTGAACATGCTGGGCGCACCCTGCACAGCGTCCACCTTCGGCGCCATTGCGGCCCTGCGGGATGAGACTATTCTTCCGGGCTATTACACCCGGCTGGAACGCCGCCGCCGTCTGGCCTATGACATGTTCAGCACCGTTCCCGGGGTGAGCATGCGGCCCAGTGAAAGCGGCATCCTCTCCTGGCTGAATATCAGCCGGCTGGGAAGCAGCGAGGAGGTTGCCAATTACCTGATGACCCATGCGAAGATCATGGTGAATCAGGGTACGCCCTATGGTGCGCACGGCGAGGGACACATCCGCATTGTGACGGCATGCTTTGCCAGCGATGAGGATGCAGCCAAGCGGTTCCGGCGCATTCGTGATGCGCTGACAGCGCTGGCGAAGGAAAAGGGCATTACGGACTGAAACAAGCGAAAGGATGGGAAGGCACTGTGAAGGAGCGGAAGGGTTTCCATTACGGCTGGGTCATTGTGGCCTGCGGTATCCTGGTGATGGCGGTGACCCACGGCGTGGTAGCGAACTGCTTCAGCCTGTACCTGCGCCCGGTGACTGAGGAGCTTGGCCTTTCTCGCCAGAGCTTCAGCACCTGCCAGATGATCGTCAATCTGCTGTACATGGGCATTTCGCTTCTGTCCGGCAAAATTTACGCCCGGGTGAAGCCCCATACGCTGATGAAGGTCGCGGCCTTTACCCTTCCAGCAGGCTACTTCGCGTATTCCCTGTGCAGCACCCTGCCGCAGTTCTATGCGGTTTCGGTGGTGGTGGGCGTCAGCGTTGCATTCCTGACGTTCCTTCCCTTCACGCTGATCCTGACCGACTGGTTTGAGCAGCGCCGCGGACTGGCGATCGGCCTGTGCTTCATGGGCAGCGGCCTGGGCGGCATGCTGTTCAACAGCCTTGCAGGCCAGTGGGTCACAACGATAGGATGGCGCAGCACCTTTACCACGCTGTCCATCATCATGGCGGCGGTACTGGTGCCGGTAATCTTCCTGGTGCTGAAGCCCGCGCCGGAAGCCATGGGCATGGAGCCTTACGGCGGACGCAGCGCGGGGACGCAGGCAGGCGCGGTCTATGGCCTCAGCCTGAAGGAAGCCCTGCATGGACGCAGCTTTTATCTGCTGGTGCTGCTGGCACTGATGATCGGCATGACCACCACCATGCTGGGCAACACCATCATTCCGCATTTGACCGACCTGGGCTTTGACGCAGGTTATGCCTCCAAGGTCATGTCCGCATATATGGGCGGGCTGGCGGTGTGCAAGGTGCTGCTGGGTACGGTGACGGACAAGCTGGGCGCACGCAAAGGAACGCTGCTTTCCCTGCTGGCGGTGCTGCTGGGACTAGTGGGGCTGTACTTCGCGCAATACCAGCCCTCGCATGTGCTGATCGTCATCGGTGCGGCGCTGGGATGTGCATCCTGCACGGTGTCGTATCCACTGCTGACGCGCTTCGCCTTTGGTAGCGCGGCCTATGCAACGCTGTACGGCATCATCAACGCTGCAAACTCGCTGACGACTTCTCTGGCCCCGGTGGTCACGAACGTGCTGTTCGACCAGACGGGGTCTTACAACACGGCGCTGCTGGGCGGTCTGGCGCTGTGCGTGGTTTCTCTGCTGCTGCTTCCCTTCCTGAAGGGTGTGAAGGAGCCGCAGGCATAACGCCCGTATATATCGTCAAAAGGAGGATAACTGCAATATGTGGACGGTACAGGAACAATATGCCAAGCGGGATGCAATGCTCAAGGAGCGCATCCATACGCTGATGCCGCAACTGATGAAGGAATGCGGCGTGGAAATGTGGGCGGTGATCTCCCGCGAATATAACGAAGACCCGGTGTTTCCGTCGCTGGTGCCGTCGCTGGTGAAAAATGCCAGTCGCACCACCTGCCTGGTGTTCTGCCTGGACAAGGAGGGCCACTTCGAAGCCCTGAACGTGTCCCGGCCCAATCCCCGTTTCGATGGCTATTATACCCAGGCCATGAACCGCAAGGATGATGTATTTGAGGCGCTGGCGCATCTGGTCGCCAAGAAGAAGCCCAGCAAGCTGCATGTGGATGTTTCCAATGAATGCGCCATCGCGGATGGCCTGAGCAAGAACCTGTACGACCATTTGCAGCTGGCGTTGTGCGGCAGCGTGCCGCTGGTCAGCGCAGAGGAGATCGTCATCCGCTGGATCGAGACTCGCACCAAGGAAGAGTTGGAAATTTATCCCCAGGTCTACAAGCTGATGATGGATATTGTGGACGAGGTGTTCTCCGCCAGCTTCATCAAGCCCGGCGTGACCACCACCACCCAGGTGGAGTGGGGCATCATGCAGCGGGTCAACGATCTGGGCCTGCCCTGCTGGTTTTCCCCGGACATTGACGTGCAGCGTCAGGGCAGCGACGATCCCCGTATGGTGGACTGTGTCATTGAGGAAGGCGACATTGTGCACTGCGACGTGGGTCTGGCCTGCATGGGCCTGCTGACCGATACCCAGCGCAACGTGTACATCGGGCGCAAGGGCGAGGACGATATTCCCGCGGGCATCAAGGCAGCCTTTAAGACCGGCAACCGCTTCCAGGACATCGTTCGCAATAACTACGCTGTGGGCCGCACGGGCAATGAGATCCTGTTTGCGTCGCTGGATCAGGCCAAGGCCGAGGGCATTCAGGCCATGAGCTATTGCCATCCCATCGGTGTGTTTGGCCACAGCGCCGGCCCCTGCGTGGGCATGTTTGACAACCAGGGCTTCGTTCCCGGTCATGGCGAGCTGGTGATGCACGACAACACCTGCTATGCGCTGGAGCTGAACATTACGCAGAAGGTGCCGGAGTGGAACAATCAGCCTGTGATGATGATGCTGGAGGAGACCATTGGCTTCAGCGGCGGCAAGACCTTCTTCATGGACGATAAGCGTGAGGTCATCCGTTTCATTAAGGCGGAGTGATAGAAAGGACGAAAGACAATGATCGATGCGCGTGTAAAAAAGCTGGCTCATAATCTGATTTATCATTCCCTGAAGCTGCAGCCCGGTGAAAAGGTGCTGATCGAGACCCGCGGCATTGACGCGCCCTTTGTCAGCGAGCTGGTGAAGGAAGCCTATGCGGCAGGCGGCCTGCCCTTTGTCAACCTGAAGTTGCCCGAGGTGGATCGTCAGGTCGCCATGGGCTGCACCGAGGATCAGCTGAAGCTGATGTACAAGTGGGAAGAGGAGCGCATGCTGGCGATGGATTGCTACATCGGCATCCGCCTACCTGTGAACAGCTTTGAGGAAAACGGCGTTACCTTTGAAAAGATGGAGCTGTACAACGCCCTCTATGATCGCAAGCTGCTGATGGAGGTTCGCTGCCCCACCACCCGTTGGGTGGTGCTGCGCTATCCGACCCCTGCCATGGCGCAGGCTGCGCAGATGAACACCGAGGAGTTTGAAGACTTCTACTTCGGCGCCTGCTGCCTGGACTATGACAAGATGTCCAAGGCCATGGACCCCCTGAAGGAATTGATGGATCGTACCGACAAGGTGCATCTGACCGCTCCCGGCACCGATATCACCTTCTCCATCAAGGGCATCGGCGGCGTGAAGTGCGACGGCGACTGCAACATCCCCGACGGCGAGGTGTACTCCGCGCCCGTGCGGGATTCCATCAACGGCTACATTACCTACAATACCCCCTCCATGGTGGACGGCTTCTGCTTTGAGAACATTCATTTTGAGTTCGAGAACGGCAAGATCGTCAAGGCGACGGCCAATGACACTGAGCGCCTGAACGCCATTCTGGACACGGACGAGGGCGCGCGCTATGTAGGCGAATTCGCCATCGGCGTGAACCCCTATGTGACCCGCGTGATGAACGAGACGCTGTTTGATGAAAAGATCATGGGCAGCTTCCACTTTACCCCTGGCAACTGCGTCATGGGCTGCAACAACGGCAACAAGTCCCAGATCCACTGGGATCTGGTGCTGATCCAGACCCCCGAGTGCGGCGGCGGTACCATCGAGTTTGACGGCGAGGTCATCCGTAAGGACGGCATGTTCGTCCGCGAGGACCTGAAGGGTCTAAACCCCGAAAACCTGAAGTGATCCCTGTGGGAAAAGCCTGCCCGGTTCTGCTCCGCCAAGCAGGCCCGGGCAGGGCTGCGGCCCATTTCTGAATTGGAGATGAGAAGATGGCGAGATATTTTGTCAAGCGTCTGCTGATGGCAGTGCTGACGCTTTGGCTGATTTTGACGGCAACCTTTATTATGATGAAGTCCATCCCCGGCGACCCCTTTGCCAATGAAAAGATGATCCTGCCGGAAATTCGCGCCAACATGGAGGCGAAATACGGACTGGACAAGCCGCTGTTTGAGCAGTATGTAACTTATATGAACAACCTGCTGCACGGTGACTTCGGCATTTCCTTTAAGTACAAGGGACGCTCGGTGAACGACATTATCGCCACGGGCTTCCCGGTCTCGGCGGCGCTGGGCCTTTCGGCCTGCGCGGTGGGTCTGGTGCTGGGCATTATTTTCGGTGTGCTGGCGGCGATCAAACGCGGTCACTGGCCGGATTATCTGGTCATCATCATCTCCATTCTGGGCGTATCGGTGCCTGCCTTCGTGTTCGGCAGTCTGTTCCAGTATGTATTTGCGGTGAAGCTGAAATGGTTCCCGGTGGCGGGCTGGGGAACCTTCGCAGCCTTTGTGCTGCCCACGCTGGCCCTGGGCCTGCGCATGATCGCGTACATTGCGCGCATGATGCGCACCTCCATGCTGGACGTGATGTCGCAGGATTATATCAAAACGGCGAAGGCCAAGGGCCTGTCCGGCACGGCAATTATCTGGAAGCATGCCTTCCGCAACGCCGTGATGCCCATTGTCACCGTGTCCGGCTCCATGATCGCCTCCACCATGGTCGGTTCCTTTGTCATGGAGAATATCTTCAACATTCCCGGCATGGGTAAGTATCTGGTCAACGCTGTGAAGGACAGCGACTACACCATGATCATGGGCATGACCGCGTTCTATGCCATCATCATGATCGTGACCATGTTCCTGGTGGACGTGATCTACATGATGGTCGATCCCCGCGTGAAAATGGATTAAGGAGGTGTTTGAACAATGACGAAAAAGGCACAGCATGAAATTACCCGGCAGATGTTTGAACAGCTCCCCGTGGACAGCGCGGCGATCGCCAATCAGCGGCCCTCTACCACCTTCTGGAAGGATGCGTGGCGGCGGCTGAAGAAAAACCGTGTTGCCATGGCCTCCATTGTGGTGCTGCTGCTCATTGTCATCATGGCGATTGTGGCTCCGATGGTCTCGCCCTATGACTACGCGACCCAGGACATCTTCGCGGTGAACAAGGGGCCGTCCGCCGAGCATTGGTTCGGCACGGATACCCTGGGCCGTGACATTTTCACCCGCTGCTGGATCGGCGCGCGGGTGTCCCTGACCATCGCGCTGGTGGCGACGGTCATCAACGTGCTGATCGGTATCCTGTACGGCGGCATCTCCGGCTACTTTGGCGGCAAGGTCGACCTGATCATGATGCGCGGCGTGGAGATCATCTACACCATCCCCGACCTGCTGTGGGTCATTATTCTGATGGTGGTGATGGGCTCAGGTCTGAATACCATCATCATCGCCATTGCCATTACGGGCTGGGGTTCCATGGCGCGGCTGGTGCGCGGACAGATCTTGCAGATGAAGTCCTCGGAATATGTGATGGCTTCCCAGACGCTGGGCGGTCATTTCAGCCATATCATCACTAAGCACATGATTCCCAACATTATGGGTCCGATCATCATTGACCTGACCTTCTCCATTCCCAGCGCCATTTTCACCGAGGCCACCCTGTCCTACCTGGGCATGGGTATCCCGGTGCCGCTGGCAAGCTGGGGTACCCTGGCAAACGACGGCGCAAAGATGCTTCAACTGTTCCCGTATCAGCTGTTCTTCCCCGCGCTGCTGATTTCCCTGACCATGCTCAGCTTCAACCTGCTGGGCGATGGTCTGCGGGACGCCTTCGACCCGAAGCTGCGTCATTAAGGAGGTGCTGAAAAAATGGCTGAGAATCCCGTTATTTTGAGTGTAAACGATCTGCACATTTCTTTCAACACCTATGCCGGCAGGGTGCAGGCCGTGCGCGGCGTGTCCTTCCAGCTGCATGAGGGCGAGGTGCTGGCGATGGTGGGCGAGAGCGGCTGCGGCAAGTCCGTCACCGCCCAGTCCATTCTGCAGCTGAATCCCGTTCCCCCCACAGTGATGGAGGGCGGCTCCATCGAGCTGAACGGCAAGGACCTGCTGCAATATTCCGACGTGGAAATGCGCAAGGTGCGCGGTCACGAAATCAGCATGATTTTTCAGGACCCCATGACCTCCCTGAACCCCACCACCCGCGTGGGCAAGCAGATCACCGAGGCCATTCTGAAGCACCAGAAGGTCTCCCGGGCCGAGGCCAATCAGCGCGCGGTGGAAATGCTGCGCATGGTGGGGCTTTCCAACCCGGAGCAACGCATGCGGCAGTATCCACATGAGTTTTCCGGCGGCATGCGTCAGCGTGCGATGATTGCCATGGCGCTGGTGTGCAATCCGAAAATCCTGATTGCGGACGAGCCTACCACGGCGCTGGACGTGACCATTCAAAGCCAGATCGTGGACCTACTGCTGGACCTGCGCGAAAAGCTGGGGACGGCGATCCTCATCATCACCCATGACATGGGCGTGGTGGCGGACATCGCCGACCGGGTGGCGGTCATGTATGCAGGCATGATCGTGGAGCAGGGCAGTGTGCGCGACCTGTTCTATCATCCGCGGCATCCCTATACCTGGGGCCTGCTGGATTCCATCCCGAAGATGAACCACTCGGACGAGCCGCTGGTGCCCATTCAGGGTACGCCGCCCGATCTGCTGAACCCGCCCGTGGGCTGCCCCTTTGCGGCCCGCTGCCCCCATTGCATGGCGATCTGCCACGACATGATGCCGGAGGAGACCACGGTGGCGGAGGGACACACGGTTCGCTGCTGGCTTCAGCATGAGTTTGCCCCTCGCGTAGAAAATCGCTTTGAACGGGAGGAGAAATAAATGCTGCTGGAAGTAAAGAACCTGAAAAAGTATTTTCCCGTGGGCCATAAGCAGCTGCTGCGCGCGGTGGACGATGTTTCCTTCTTTGTAGAGCAGGGCGAAACGGTGGGCCTGGTGGGTGAAAGCGGCTGCGGCAAAACGACGCTGGGCCGCACCATCATCGGCCTGTATAAGCCCACGGCAGGTCAGGTCATTTTCGACGGCAAGGACATTACCAAGCTGAACCGCCGGGAAGCCTTTGACCTGACCAAGAACATGCAGATGATCTTCCAGGACCCCTATGCGTCGCTGAATCCCCGCATGACGGTGGCGGACATCATCGCTGAGGGCCTTGACCTGCACAAGATGTATCGCGGTGAAGCGCGGCAGAAGCGCATTTATGAGCTGCTGGACCTGGTGGGCATGCTGCCTGAGCAGGCCAACCGCTTCCCGCATGAGTTTTCCGGCGGTCAGCGGCAGCGTGTGGGCATTGCCCGCGCCCTGGCGGTGGAGCCGAAGCTCATCATCTGCGATGAACCCATCTCCGCGCTGGACGTGTCCATTCAGGCACAGGTCATCAATCTGCTGCACGATCTGCAAAAGGAGCTGGGCCTGACCTATCTGTTCATTGCCCACGACCTGGCGATGGTGGAGCATATCTCCAACCGCATCGGCGTGATGTATCTTGGCTCCATGATGGAGTTTGCACCGTCCCATGAGCTGATGATGCACCCGCTGCATCCCTACACCCGGGCGCTGCTGTCGGCGGTTCCCTTTGCGGACCCGGACGCATCCCGCGCGCGTCACCGCGTGAAGCTGCAGGGCGACGTACCCAGCCCCGTGTCCATCATGCAGGGCTGCAAGTTCCAGACCCGTTGCCCCTACTGCACCGAGGAGTGCCGCAAGGCCATGCCTCCCATGCAGGAGGTCAAGCCGGGCCACTTCGTCGCCTGTCACCATAAGGAAGCCTTGGGTGCGGAGGGCTGACCCTTCGCCCCGGAAAGGAAAGAAGCATGGACGCTGAAATCTTTGCCAGCCGCCGCAAGGCGCTGGAGGCGCAGCTGCCGGAGCAGTCGCTGACGTTCCTGTTTGCCGGCATTGCCAAGCAGAAGACCCTCGACATGGATTATCCCTTCTGCGTGAACCGCAATTACTACTACATGACGGGCTTTGATAAGCCGAACCAGTTTCTGATGATCTCCAAGCTGGGGGGTGTGGTGAAGGAATGGCTGTTCTTTGATCGGCCTGATCCCTATCTGGAGCGCTACTTCGGCAAGATGGCGGACAAGGAAGACGTGATCGCCCACAGCGGCGTGGATACCGCGGAATATCTGGATCGCTTTGATTGGGAGATCGGACGGCTGCTGTCCCGGAATAACTTCGAGCAGGTGCTGTTTGATTTCCATAAGCGGGAATTGGATACGGTGCGCTACCCCGAAAACGATATGTGCGACCGCATTGTCGGCGCGTATCCGAACCTGAAGGTCGGCTCCATTACCCGGGTGGTGAATAACCTGCGCCGCATCAAGTGCGAGGCGGAGTTGGACTGCATGCGCAAGGCCATTGACATTACAGCCAAGGGCATCAATGCCATCATGGATCATCTTCACGACGGCGTGAACGAGATGGAGCTGGAGGCGCACTTCGACTTTGCCCTGACCATGAACGGCGCAAAGGACGTGGCCTTTGATTCCATCATTGCAGGCGGCAAAAACTCCAACGTGCTGCACTATTCCAACAACGACCAGACCGTGCATGACGGAGACGTGGTGCTGCTGGATCTGGGCGCGGAATATGGCTATTATTCGGCGGACATCAGCCGCACTCTGCCGGTCAACGGCAAGTTCACCGAGCTTCAGCGCACAGTGTACAACGCCGTGCTGTACGGACAGCAGAAGGTATTTGAGTTCCTGGCGCCCGGCAAGCCTGTGGAGGATACCCTGCGGGTGGCGCGGGAGGCCATCGGTGAAAAGCTGCTGGCGGCGGGGCTAATCAAGAGCATGGACGAAATGCCCCGTGTGCTGCCCCATGGCGTGAGCCACTATGTGGGCCTGGACTGTCATGATGTGGGTGACCGGGAGCTGCTGGCTCCCGGCATGGTGGTCACCATGGAACCCGGTGCGTATTTCCCGGAGCTGGGCTTCGGCGTGCGCATTGAGGACGATGTGCTGATCACCGAGAACGGCGCGGAGTATCTCTCCAACCAGATTCTCCGCACGGTGGAGGAGATCGAAGCCTATATGGGAAAGGTTCGTGCAGCACAGTAATTTGTTGTCTGCAAGACTGAAATCGTGTAACCCGGCTCTGCCGGGTTCGCGGGTCGTTGATTTTGCTTTGCAAAATCAATTCCTTGCAGATTTAGACGATCCTTTGGTCGTCTAAATCTGGAAAGCTTGTCTCGACAAAGTGACCGCAGTCACTTTGTCGAAGCGAAGCCTATCTGGCTTCCAGAAAGTGATGGTATCCTGCTTTATAAGCAGGTTTCCATAAACAATATTCAGAAAGGATGTTTTCCAATGAAAAAGATCGTGGCAATGCTTCTGGCTGCGGTCATGGCGTTGTCCTGCGTGGCGGCCGTGGCTGAAGGCGCTCCCGAGCTGGCGGACGAGCAGGTGCTGACCGTGTCCTTGCCCGTGGACCTGACGGACATCAACCCCCTGACCGAATCTACGGAAGAGGGCAGCGGCGTGCTGATGACTTGCATGGAAACCCTGGTGCGTCAGGGCGAGAACGGCGCTATCGTAATGGGCAGCGGCCTGGCCGAGTCCTATGAGATCAGCGACGACGGCCTGGTGTATACCTTCCACCTGCGTGATGCGAAGTTCTCCAACGGCGCGCCCATCACCGCCCAGGACTTCGAATACACTTGGAAAAAGGTGCTGGCTCCCGAGACCGCTTCCGAGTACGCTTACATGCTGTACCCCATCGCGGGCGCTGAAGCCTACAACACCAACGGCGGCTCTGCGGACGATGTGGCGGTGAAGGCCCTGGACGAGAAGACCCTCCAGGTGACCCTGACCAACCGCACCGACTACTTCCTGTCCTCTCTGGTGATTCCCCAGTTCTCCGTGATCCCCGCTCACTATGACGAGGAGTGCGGCGACAAGTTCTACATGGACGTGGACCATATGATCTCCAGCGGCCCCTTCATGATGACCGAGTGGGTGACCTCTCAGTCCATCACCGTGGAGAAGAACCCCAACTACTGGGATGCTGAGCATGTGTACCTGGACAAGATCGTGTTCAACATGGCGAACGAGACCAGTACCATCGTCAACATGTACAACAGCGACATGCTGGATGTGATGCTGGTGCAGGCGGACTATCTGGACATGTACCGCAGCGAGCCCGGTTTCGTTTCCGTCACCGAGCCTGTGACCGAGTATGTGATGTTCAACTTTGACAACGAGTACTTTGCCAACGTGCACATCCGCCGCGCGTTCTCCATGGCGCTGAACCGTGTGTCCTACATGAACGACTTCATGCGCACCGGCTCTACCCCCGCCTATGCATACATCCCCGGCGCGATCAACGGTGTGGGCGGCGTGTCCTTCCGTGACAACGTGGGCGATCTGTACACCGACTGCGGCAACGGCAATACCCCCGAGGATGCTGTGGCTGAGCTGAACACCGGCCTGGCGGAGCTGGGCAAGACCGTGGAGAAATTCAACGGCATCGGCCTGAGCCTGGTCATTGGTCAGGGCGACAACAACCTGAAGACCGCGCAGGTGTTCCAGCAGTACTGGAAGACCGTGCTGGGCGTGGATGTGGAGATCAAGTCCCTGCAGTATGCCCTGCGCCAGGAGGAGTACAAGTCCAAGGCGTACACCCTGGGCAAGGAAGGCTGGGGCGCTGACTACAACGATCCGCTGTCCTTCCTGGAGCTGTTCGTTTCCGACAGCCCCTACAACAAGAGCGGCTACAACAGTGCGGACTATGATGCGCTGATCGAGAAGGCTGCCACCCTGTCTGGCGATGAGCGTCTGGCTGTCCTGCAGGATGCCGAGAAGATGCTGATCGAGCAGGATATGGTGATTGCACCCACCTTCTTCCAGACCCGCTCCTGGGTGTCCAAGGCGAATGTGAAGGGCATCCTGCGCAATGGCTGCGGCCTGCGCGTGGACTACAAGTCCGCTTACATTGCCAAGTAAGGCACGGAAAAACAGCAAACAAAGAAGGAAGCCCGGAGAGATCTGGGCTTCCTTTTTTGTATCATAGAACGAAAAGCCTGAAAATGCGGAGTCCCTGTTTTTGCAGGCAGCAGCATTTCAAACACTGATACCGTAGGTATAGAGAATATCGCTTGGCAGGTCGATCTGGTCATTCCAGTAAATGCAAGTACGGCTGGGAGCAAGCTGCACTTGGAAAAAAGCCCGGTGATTCTTCGACGTGCATCATAGCCGGGAAGATTCATGTCCTCCTTCACGTCATAGAGAACATGCCGCCCATTGTCAAACACAATGGAGAGCATGTAATCAGGCAGCGGCTGAACGCTCTTGATGCGTTGGATCATAGAATCCCTCCTATCAAAGCGGCAGCATATGCTTCGAATTGCTTATAAAGATACCGTATTTTAACGGCAGCGTCAATTGTCTGATGCACCAAAAAAGCAAAAGCGTTCCCAGCAGCATGGGAAAATCCCTACATGCTGCCGGGAACGCCTCTTTAATCCCTTATTCCACTTCCACAAAAGGATGTACGCCATCCCAGCGATACAGCTTCGCCGTGGAACACCAGGCGGTGTCCGTATCGGTCACACGCTTCTCGTCATGGGAGAAGTAGTACAGCCCATCGCCCAGCGCGCAGATGCCCGTTGCACCCATCGGGAACAGCCAGCCATACGTCCCGGAAGCCGCATCGTGTTCGCCAGCAGCCAGCAGAGTAAGCTGTTTGCCGTTTTCACCGGGAATGCCCTTCAGCGGGCCTTCCACCGGGGCCTTATGCCCGTCAATGATGAACATGGGCCAGTTGGGATAGGTGGGCTTTTCTCCGCAGTATACCGCCACCAGTACGTTGCCGGAGTTGGGATCGAATTCCAGATTCTGAATGCCGTAGCGGGTGTTGCCCGTGTACAGGAACAGCCGCTCATCGGGCGCGCAGCCGTTGTGGTGCATGCTCCGCTGGGACAGCGGGCCAAAGTGCGGCTCCAAGTGTGCCTGATCGTAGCCCAGAATGACCTGATGGTCGTTGTCCGTGCGGTTCAGGTCGCTGTACACGCCATAGGCGACGTACAGGCGGCGGGCCGCATCCCGGGGCGCGCCAAAGGGCGGCGCAAAGGTCAGGCCGTCAATGCCGCTGCATCCGTAGCGGTGATGCCCCTGGGGTGTGTCGGCATTGTAGTCCGCCGCCACATCGGGCAGGCAGGCAGCCTGCATAATGCCCGCTTCACAGGCGTCCAGACCCACCGCCGTGATCTTTTCTACATCAAAGCGGGCAATGTAGAACGCATCCTCATGCTGCACCGTGTCGCCCAACATGGCAGCGATGCCCTTGCCGATCGCGTCGTTCTTGTATTCCAGGGAGCCGTACACTCGCCCGTCGTCAGGGTTCCAAGCGATGCAGCCCAGGTGGCCCACCAGTCCCGTGGCGCTGCCCAGCACCTCGCCCGTCAGCGTGGTGCGCACCAGCGCGGTGGTGAAGGAGAAATACATTTCCTTGCGGTTGGGGTCTACGGCAATGCCCTGGCAGTGACCATGCCGCCACATGCCGGAAAATACTGTCTTCGGAAACATCAATCGGTCGATCCTTTCTTATTTGCTCAGCGAAACGAGATATTCCGCCAGCCCGTAGGTGTAGCGGAGCAGCAGCTCGCGCAGATGCTCGTCTGCGGGCAGCCCCTCGTACATGCGGAAGTCCTCATAGGTGAAGTCGCCCTCATAGCCGATCTCATGCAGGGTCTTCATGACAGGCTCCCAGGCCACTGTGCCAAGGAAGGGAGCCTGATGGTTATCCGTCTCGCCCCAGTTGTCGTCCACATGCAGGGCGTGGAGCCGCTTGCCAAGCTGACGCAGGGCGGTACACTGATCCACCTTGTTCAGGTTGGCGTGACCAAAGTCCCAGCAGATGCCGAAAATCGGGTCGTTCAGCGTATCGTGCAGCTCAATCAGCTCCTCGGTGGAGGTGCAGTAGCGGCGGGTGCGGTCTTTATGCTCGATCATGTTCTCAATGGCAATATGCACACCTGAGTCCCCGCACTGATCGGCATAGCGGCGGAACAGGTCGAGGTTCACCTGTCGAGACTTTGCCTGGGAATACCATGGGCCGTCCTGGCAGGAATAGGGGTGCATGACCAGCCACTTCGTGCCGAAAATTTTCGCGGCCTCAATGGAGCGGCGGATCAGTTCCTCATCCCAAGCCGAGGGTGTGTTGTTTGCCTGAAGCTGGAAGAAATGCGCGTGGGCCTGAGAAAGCTCCACGCCCTCCGCTTCCGCAAGCTCCCGCTGACGGTGCGCCCAGGTCTCCCAGTCGTCCTGGGTCAAAGGCTCGGTGCCGCGGCAATAGCCGCAAAGGTTCACGTCGATGACCCGATACCCTACGCGGGACAGGATGTGGATAGCATCCTCACAGGAATAGGCCGGGCCTTTCCCACTCAATGTAACATGGTGACTGCAAGTCGAGGTAGAAATACGCATCAATTGTCCCTCCCGTCCTTGCGCCTGTGCTTATAAAGGCAGGGGCGTCTCGTACAAAAGTCCCATTTCCCACAGCATGGTGCTGGTCAGATACTTATCGCGAATGTCGCGGGAGCCAATGAAGGCGTTGTGGGTATCCTCGTCGGAAATATCAATGTCTGCGGGAACCATGGGCATTTCCAGCAGCTTCATCAGCTTGGCAATGTCCTCGGTGGGGGGAAGCTCCTCGTCGATAATGCGCAGCACCTCATCCCAATGGGCTTCCAGTTGATCAAAGTGCGCCTTCTGCCGTGCGGGATCATTCTTGTGCTGCACGTTGTGCTCCAGATCAATGACGTTCTGCGCAGCCTTGCCGAAGATGGCGCGGGTCTGCTTCTGCCAGTCAACATCGTTGAAGGAAGCCATGAAGGCCTCCGCCTTGGCCCGGTCGGGACGGATGGTGCGGATCCAGTCGTAAATCTTCAGGGTCAGCAGCGTACCCACGCCCACCTGAATGCCGTGCAGCTCATAGGAGGTGCCGCGGTCCAGCGCCATCATTTCCCACAGGTGCGAGAAGTAATGCTCCAGGCCGGAGGCAGGGCGGGAGATCTCTGCATAGGCCATCGCCAGGCCGGAGAGGATCAGACCCTCGACCGTGGCCTGCACCGCTTCAGCATCCCGATCCTTCAGCTTGGGCGCGACCGCCACAATGCGGGCCAGCGCACGGCGCATGAGGGACGCAATGGTCTCGCAGTAATATTCGCCGGTGATCAGGTTGGAGATACGCCACTCGCAGGTGGCAACATACTTTGCCAGCATATCGCCCAGGCCGGCCTGCAGCATGCGCATGGGGGCCTGACGGATGATGTCCGTATCCGCGATGATGGACACAGGGCAGGCGTTGTACAGGCTGACCTTGATGCGGTTCTGAATCATAGAGGCACTGTTGGAGGCATAGCCGTCCATGCTGGGGGCAGTGCCGACGATGATGCTGTGGCAGCCCACCGCATGGGCCAGCACCTTGCAGCAGTCGTTCACCACGCCGGAGCCGATGCCCATCACCACATCGCAGGTGGGGTCAAAGGCCATCAGGCACGCGCCCACGGCGTATTCGTCCGGCTCCACATGCTCCATGGGGAAGACGAACTTTACATAGGGGAAATTCGCGGCCTTCAGCACAGGCTCCACCTTGTCCCAGGCGGCGGCCTCGGTGTTCTTGTCGCAGATAATGAAGGCCTTGGTGCCGTCCGCAGCGCGCAGCGCCTCGGGAATGTACTGCACCACGCCGGGGCCGATCTTCAAATACTTCAGTCCGCAGCTGTGGTGCCGTCCGCAGCCGCAGCCAAAGCCGCCGGCCGCAATCAGCTCTTCCAGGGAAACGTTCAAAATATCCATTCGTATCATCCCTCTATTCTGTTGAACTTTTATTGTATACACGGAGCGCGTTTCTTTGCATATTCACATTCTATCCTTCTGCGCACAGGTTGTCAACGGTTGTCACAAAAGCTGAACGTTCGTCACGAAATGAAACAAAAATTTGCAAAAATGCGCAAGACTACTTTCCAAGTCGCACAAAGTGTGGTATGCTGGTCAAAAATCCACCCAAAAAGGGGGAGAGATGCCGCGTGTTCAGCGTGGAAAGGTTTGACCAAATCATCAACATGCTCACAGATGAGCAGGCCGTGTCCGTCCACACCATCGCCAACAGGCTGTATGTGAGTGAAGCGACGGTGCGCCGCGATCTGGCGGAGCTGGAAAAGCAGGGGCTGGTGCGCCGGGTCTACGGCGGCGCGACGCTGGTCAAGAGCAACAAGGACGTACCCCTGTCCCTGCGGGAAAGCGAATCGGCGGAGGCGAAGAACGAGATCGGTCGCCGCGCCGCCGCCCTGGTGCGGGAAAATGACGTGATCCTGATGGACGCATCGTCCACGGCGTTCAGCATCATTCCGTATCTGGGCAACTTCAACAACCTGGTGGTGGTGACCAACGGTCTGAAGGCCGCCATGGCCCTGGGAGACAGGCATATCAAGACCTTCCTGACCGGCGGGGAGATGATCGACAACTCCTACAGCCTGGTGGGACAGCATGCCATGGATCTGATCGAGCGTATCAACGCGAACCTGTTTTTCTTCTCCTGCCGCGGGGTGACGGAGGATGGGCGTATCACGGATTCATCGGTGGCAGAGACGCAAATGCGCATTAAGATGATGCAGCATGCCCACCGCAATGTGTTTCTGACGGCAAGCAGCAAGATCGGCAAGGAGTTCTTTTACGTCATGGGCAGGGTTGCGGATGTGGATGATGTGATCTGCGAAAAGCCGCTGCCTGAGGCCTGGACGCGCCAGCTTCAGCAGAAAAAGCATGCGCCGGAATAAACGGCGCACAACGTTAAGACTTTCACAAAAATGTTTGGAATTGAGCAATTTTGATTGAAAGTCCCGCACAAAACGGGTAGTTCTGCGCATTCTGCAATATGTTTGCGCAGGCTTGACAACAAATGGAATTGTCGAATATAATCAAGACAAGTTAGGACGTGCTTCGGAAATGACGTAAGAAGTCCGGCGAGTAACAGGAGGGTCGCAGCGGTACGGGAACGCGGGAAACGCGCAGGAACTGCCGACGAGAAATGCAGCTCGCAGGTGTCGTTTTTGTACTTTTTTTGAAGCCGCCTTTGCGCGAATCTTACATGCTGGATGTAGCATGGAGTGCGCAGACGCGAAAGGAGAACAACGTGCATGGCTGAAATCGTTTTTGAAAATGTCAGTAAGCATTTCGGACAGACCCGCGTTATCGACCAGCTGAACCTGACCATCCCCGATGGCAAGT